>JAUWSZ010000221.1 GCA_030609865.1 bacterium
AACGGAGATCAGGAGTTCTTCCCGGTTCTTGAAATAGTAGGAGGCGATTCCCTTGGAGAGTCCCTCTTCCTTGGTCACATCGTCCAGGGTGACCCGGTCGTATCCTTTGAGGGCCATGCATTTGAGGGCTGCCGGGGTGAGTTCCTCTTTTCTAATTTCACTGATTTCCGTCTTTCGGCTCATATCATTTCCTCCGTTCGTTTCGTGTTTGAGTGGAATTCTCCATAACATAAAGGGAAGAAAGCTATATCGAGCTAACTTTGGAAATCCAAAGCGCTTGACAACACGTTAGGTGGAATTGTATTATTTTTTCGTTGAGTGGTCAAATAATTTTTTTAACGACGAGTCAAATCATGAGACGAAGCCGTAAGAGGCGTAAAGCGGAAGATGGAAGCCAGCAAAACGGAGGGGCAGACGATGGGAAAGACGATGCTCGAAGAACTTCAGGCCCTTGTGGGGGCAGAGAACGTTGGAACGGGGCCGGAGTCGGCGAGTCGTTTTTTAAAGGTTGGGTCCCAAGCCCCTGATTGGATTAGAATTTCTCCTTCCACCACGGAACAGGTACAGGCCGTTGTGAATCTGGCCCGTGAAATGAAGGTGGGGATCGTGACCTGTACCAACCGGTACGCTCTGGCCGAGGATCTCGATCGCGAGGGGATTCTTATCGATTTTTCCCGACTGAACAAGGTCGAAAGGATCGACACCCGGAATCTTGTGGCCCACATCGAGCGAGGGGTCACGTGGGAGCAACTGAACGCGGAGTTGAAGCCGTTGGGCGTCAAGACGTACGCACCCGTGGCGGCAAACTCCTCCTCGGTTGTCGAGACGATCGTGGCCAGGGGGGTGGGGAAGTGGATCACCAAATTCCCTGACTACCCACTGATGAACATGAAGGTCGTTCTGGCGGACGGTGATGTGATAAAGACGGGCACGCACGGGTTTAATGAGGAGGCCGCGGACGGAAGGAACGAGGGAGGCCCCAACCTTTCACAATGGCATGTAGGTGGGGATGATGTGTTTGGAGTGGTGACCCGGGCTACGATCATGCTGTGGCCTGTATGCGAATCCAGGTCGTGTCTCGTCTATGGTTTCGAGGAGATCGGGGAGGTCTTGAAGGCCTTGAAAGAGATTCCCCGGACAGAACTGGGTGTGGAATATGTAGCGATCAACCGGGCGAGTTTGCAACGGTTGTTGGGCGAGGAGGGGGACGCAGTGCCTGCCTGGTCCCTGATCGTTGGCTTCGACGGCAGGGAGAAGCTCGTATCCCATAACGAGGACAGGGTCGGAAGGTTGCTGGAGAAGTATGACTGCTCGCGAAACGACGCTCTTGTTCCTGCAATGACGGAACGACTGGACGAACCCTGGATGGAGGCGAGCGACGACCACACGGCCTTCTTTACCCGTTTCTCCCGCGCCGTGGAGTTGGATGAGAAGGTCCAAGGGGCGGCAGAAGAGGCGGGGGTCGGGCGTGCCGATGTGGGAAAGATCCTGGTCTCTATTGACCGTGGACGGGCCGTCTACGCGGTGTACGACTGGTTCTGTGAGGAGGATTTGGGCGAGGCACTGGAGGCCGTGAACCTGTCTCTCGTGGATGAGGGGGCATTCTTCGATCGACCCCATGGTTCCCTCGGGAGAAAGATCTATTCGAGTATTCCCAATCACCTCCCGGTGCTGAAGCATATCAAGGGCTTTCTGGACCCGGAGAACGTCCTGAACCCCGGCAGAATCCTCAAAGAGGAGGACAAGGCCTGGGAACCGCCCAAGGTGCCGGAAGGAGAAATTGGGTTGACCGTGGACAACTTGAAGGAGGTTGTGCGAAAGCTCAGAGAGTGCGTGGGAGAGGATTGGGTGAGCGACAATCCCGTGGACCTGATTTCTCACGGCCGGGACTTCACGGTCTTCTCAGGAGAGCGCCCCAATATCGTCATCCTTCCCGAGTCCACCGAGCAGATTCAAGAGATTATGCGGATCGCGTACGAGCATGGTATCCCGGTGGTGCCTCAGACCACCGGCTTCAACCACGGTGGCCTCACCGTATCGCGCAAGGGTGGAATTCTGGTGGATCTCCGGCGCATGGACAAGGTGTGCACCATCGATGATGAAGCGATGACCGCTACGGTGAGCCCCGCTGTGCGGATGAGATATGTATGGTGGGAGGCGGTCAAACACAAGGCGACAGAAGGGGTTCACCTCAAGCCGATCCTGCCCCTGACCCTGGCCAGTGTGTCGCTCCTGTCCAATTACGTGGCACGGGGTGCACCGGGTACGGCTGCCAAGCACGGCAACGCTACAGAGGTCACGGTGAAGATGACCTGGGTGCTGCCCAACGGGGAGGTCTTCGAGCTGGGCCCCGAGGCCATTCCCGGGGTCGGCAACCTGCCGATACAGTATTGCCCGGGACCGGAGATCAATGGAATGTTCTTCAATGCGGACGGCCAGTTCGGCATCTGCACCGAGCTGACCACCAAGCTCTACCCGGAATACGACAACGTGGTTGAGTTGGAGGAGCTCTTGACCGGTTCCGGCTTCGAGGAGGACGGCCACAAGGGCTTCTGCAAGATCATCGATGCCACCTACGAGGTGGCCAGGGAGAACATCACGGAGTTCATGTACAAAGGGCACCCCGGCGCCTTTGCCCTGGGTATCGCCTCGAAGATGAAGGGGATAAGCGTTAAGGACGCACTCGACATGGCCCCAAGACATCCCCTGGCTCTGATGGTTTCCGGCTATGACGCAGAGGAAATCGCGATCAAGAAGGAGATCCTGAAGGAGATCCTGGAAAAGCACGGGATGTTCATCATGGACCCGAACATGTTTGGGGAAGAGATAGCCAGTATGATGTCGACCGATCCTCTAAAGATGAGTCTGGGGATCAGGGACAACTTCGCAGGTACCTACAAGGGCGCCTTCCAGTGGACGGCCGCTCAGGTCAAGATGGACCTCCTTCCTGAGATCTCCCTAGAATATGAGAAGCTCGTGAAGAAGTACTGGAAAACTTCGGACCCGACGGTCAGCGTTGAGCATGCCATGACCGACACGGCGGTCCAGGGGCCCCTGCCGTACGGACGATGCGGCCCATGCGAATTCGATTACTGGTGGGATCAGGGCAACCCGGAAGAGGTCAAGCGGGCTACGGTGATGATTCACAAGACGAATAAGCTCCTGCTCAAGCACGGCGGGAGTCTGTGGCGCAACATGTTCGGAGCCGGCGAGTACCATCTGCCGATGTGGGGCAAGTATTTCGAGATCCTGAAGAAAACCAAGGCGGCTTTCGACCCGGCCAATCTCATGCACCCGGACGTTCTGCCCCTGACCGACGATTACGTCTGAGAGAGATGTGTACGTTCCGTGACTACGGTGTCCTCCCATCGAGGGAACTTCGTGGCCACGAACCGGTGTCCATCTTCGTTCCAGTGGATGTCACCCGGGATGTGGTATTTCCGTACCACCTTCTTCGGGACCTGACCAAGGGGGATGAAGCCCGAGAAGTTAAGAATCTGCCTTAGGATGGAGACAGGGAGGGGCTAAGATGGGTGACAGGCTGAAGGACAAGGTCGCGGTCGTCACGGGTGGCGCATCTGGTATCGGCGAGGGGACTGTCCGGCGGTTCGTGGAAGAGGGGGCATCCGTGATCGTCGCCGACCTTCAGGCAGAGATGGGCGAGGCCCTGGTGAGCGAGTTGGGTGCGCCGGCACGGTTCATCCAGACCGACGTTACCCGGGAGGAAGACGTTGCGGCCGCGGTCGACCTGGCTGTCAGCGAATTCGGACGGCTCGACTGCATGATCAACAACGCGGGCATCGTTGGCGCTATCGGGTCGATCAAAGACACCTCTGTCGAGGCGTGGGACGCGACGATCGCAGTCCTCCTGGGAGGGGTCTTCCTCGGGATGAAACACGCCGCGCGTATCATGATCCCCCAGCAGTCCGGATGCATCCTCTCCCTGTCGAGCACGGCCGGTGTCGCAGGCGGCCTGGGCTCACACGCATACACGGCGGCCAAGCACGCCGTGGTGGGCCTGACAAAATCGGTCGCGTCCGAGCTCGGCCAGCACCACGTCCGGGTCAATGCCGTTGCACCCGGCAACATCGTGACCCCCATGACCGCAGATGTCGTAACGAGTGATCCCACCAATTTGGAGGTAACCGAAGAGGCGATCAAGGCGATGTCGCCCCTGGGCATCGCAGGGCTGCCGATCGACATCGCAAACGCGCTGCTGTATCTAGCGAGTGACGAGGCGCGCTACATCTCGGGTCACACCCTGGTCGTGGACGCGGGCCAGACGACGGGCGCAACGCCGTCTATGTTCCACCTGATGGAGGCGGGCATCATCCGGGAGACAGGCCGGCGCGACATCTAGAAGTGCGCAGTGCCCGATTTGCCCAAAAGGAGAAATCCATGGACAAAGCGATCTAGGAATTGCTGCACGAAAAGCGGGCAGAGTAGCGGCCGAGAGAGCCGTTCGTTGATAAACAAAGGGGGCATGGGCATGGAATCGTATGATGTGTTTATCGCAGGAGGGGGGATAGGTGGTTCGGTGGCGGCCAAGTTTGCGGCGAGGGGAGGGCTCAAGACTTTCTTCATAGAGAAATGTAAGACTCCCAGGACGAAGCCTTGCTCTGGGATTCAGTTCAAGTACTTTGAGAAGATCCTGGGTGAGAGAATCCCAAGGGATCGCCTCTGCAGCGTTCAGATCACGAAGACGAAAATGTATTTTCCGGACGGATCATCTCTTGGGGCTCGCTTCTCCGTTCTGAACTACATGCGCAAGACCTTTGACAACTGGCTGAATGTGGTCGCCCAGGAAAACGGGGCCGAGTTCAGGGACGAGTGTGAATTCCTGGATTTCGTGGAAACCACGGATGGGGTGATCGCAACCATTGCATCCAGGGGCAAGAAGCCGGAGCAGATCAAGGCCAGATACGCTGTGGATGCAACAGGCTTGAGCTCGCTTCCGATGAGGAGAAAACTCCGGCCGCAGGATTTTGGCGAAAAAACCGGGGGTGGCGGCATGAACTACTACCTCGACGGCGAAGCAGACCTGGATCAGAGCACCCTCTACCAGTTCTGGGACCTGAGATTCAGCGATGCCATGTTTGCCTGGATCTACACAAAGACCCTGGACGACGGCAAGGACTATTGGGTGGTGGGTACGGGCTGCACAAGTGATGATCTCCTCGAGCGCCAGACCTTGTTCTATGATTACGTGCGGAACAAGTTCAACATGAAGGGGCGGATCGTGGAGAAGGAAGAGTACTTGACAAGGATCGACATGAAATCGAAAGACAGGGTCTGGCTCGGCAGGGGACGGGTCCTCATGGTCGGTGACGCCGCAGGTTTGATGGATGGAGTCAGGGGTGTCGGGCAGGACGCCGCCGCGCTCTCCGGAAGGCTTGTGGCAAAGGCCATCCTGCTTTCGGATCAGAAGGGGACAATCGTTCTCGATGAGTACACGGAGCTGATGAAGAGAATTACCGAACAGACTCGACGGAATCAGGAACGGGA
>JAUWSZ010000623.1 GCA_030609865.1 bacterium
GTGCCCGAGTTCAAGGACCTGGAAATCGACCTCCGGCACGACCATTTCACCCTGGGGTACCTGTACGACGGCGTTTCCACCCCGGAAGATCGGTTCGGTTGGCGATTCAACTTCGGGGTGGACATCGTGGTGACGAAATTTGATGGCACGAACGCATCCAGCGGGCTCGGTTTCGGGCTCGAGGCCCTGTCCTCGGACATCTACGACGCAATCGGATTCGGGTTCGCCACCAAGCTTGCCTATGGGATCGGCATCGTCAGGAGGCCCAGGGTCCGGGTGTGGGCCGGCCCTTCCGTGCGCCTCAATGCCAACTACATCGATCAGAAATCTGCTTCGTTCGAGGAACAGGGGATTTCGCTCGAAATGGACCCCAAGGGAGTCATCATGTCCTTGGGTGGCGGGATCGAGGGAGGGGTGCGCTACGAGGTGAGCACAGACCTGACCCTCGACTTCAGCACCGGATTCCTTTACAGCTTCTTCGGGTACTACCAGGACACAAACCTGAAGATCAACGGGCAGTCCCTGGACTCGGACGACTCGTTCTTCATCGGGCAGGAACCCTTCCTGTTCGTCCAGATTGCCCTTCGGTTCGATTTCACTCAAGACAAAGCCTCTCCCTAAGGCGGCAAAGCCGCAAGTTCTTAGTTGGGGGTTCCCGGTTGTCGGTCCCAACCCCCTCCTGCCCGGGGGGAAGCTATGTTCCAATTGCCGTTGGTAGACTTCCGTCGACATCTACGAAAAAAACGTGGATGTTCCAATGAAAGACTCTAATGCCTGGGCCCCGAAAGATCTTGAAAAAATCCGAGAAAGAGTGTATTTTCACCACAACTTATTGAATCTATGTTGTTTTTTGTGCCACCCCCTGCAACTCGAGAACGATCGTAACGGAGGGTAGAGATGTCTAACATCTGGGACAATGTGGAACCACGGGTCTGCGAGAGCCGGATCAAGGTGCCGTACGCCTGGCAGGCGGGGGAGACCGCCAGCCGCTTCCTGCTCGCGTTGAAAGACGAGAAGAAGTTCCTGGGAAAGAAGTGCACCAAGTGCGCGAAGGTGCTCGTTCCCCCACGGAAGAGCTGCCCTTACTGCTTCGTGGAGACCGGGGACTGGGAGGACGTGTCCGATGAGGGGGTCGTGGAGACCTATACCATCGTGAGGCGGGACACGGGCATCCTGCCCATGGAGCCCCCTTTCGTCTATGCGGTGATCAAGCTCGACGGCGCGGACACGGGCCTGGTGCACATCGTGAGCGACGTGACGCCCGAGGAGATGAAGGAGGGCATGCGGGTGAAGGCCGTGTTTGCCGAGGAGCGAACGGGCAAGATGCTGGACGTCAAGTATTTCAAACCGGTTTGAATCCTCGATCAAATCATCGGGATTTGTTTCAAGACCGACTTTTGAACGAACAGTGAGGTGCCAAATGGACAAAGCCGCCATCATCGGCATCGGGCAGACCAAGGCAGCAGGCCAGCTAAAGGAGTGGAACTACGCCGAGCTGGTTTACCCCGCAGTGGTCGCCGCCCTGGAGGATGCCGGAATCACGATTGAAGACATCGACAACATCGTAACCACTTCGAATGATTTCTGGGACGGCCGTACCATCTCCTCGATGGCCACGGGGGACGTGAGCGGTGCCTATGACCGGAACATCTCTTGTGTCGAGGGGGACGGCGCGTTCGGCGCCTTTTACGGAATGTGCCGGGCCCTGTCAGGTCACTACGATACGACCCTGGTCACGGCCCATTCGAAGGGCTCGGAGAGTGTGTCCGCGTACATCACGAATGCCGTCTTCGACCCGATTTACGTGCGCAGCCTCGGGCTGGACATGGTCTCCGCCTGTGCGCTTCAGGCGCAGAGGTACATGAACCGGTACAATGTCTCTGAGGAGCAATGTGCGGTCGTAAGCTCGAAGAATCATCGAAACGCCCTGGAAAACCCGAATGCACACCTGCAGCTCGATCTCTCCGTCGAGGACGTGATGGGCTCCCGGATGATCTGCGATCCACTGAAGCTCTACGACTGTTCCCCCGTGTCCGATGGGGCCGTGGCGGTCATCTTCGCCAACGAAAAGAAGGCCAAGAAGCTGGGCAGGAAGCCCGTGTGGGTCAAAGGGGTCTCCTACTGCATGGACAACTACCTCTTGGGTGATCGTGATCTGGCAGAGTGCGCAGCCCTCACACAAGCAGCGAAGAAGGCCTACCAGGCGGCGGGCATCTCGGATCCGCGCAAGGAAATCGATGTTGCCGAGATCTACGATGCCTTCTCGTACCAGGAGCTTATGTGGACCGAAGGCTTGGGTCTGTGCGACCGAGGCGAGGGTGGCGGACTCGCAGAGTCCGGCGCGACGCAGAAGACGGGGGACATCCCGGTCAATCCTTCCGGTGGACTGTTGGCGTCCCATCCGGTGATCGCGGCGGGCTTGATCCGCATCGCAGAAGCGGTTCGCCAGATACGCGGAGAGGCGGGAAATATGCAGGTCAAGCAAGACGTCCGGACGGCTCTGGCCCACGGAGTGAACGGGGTGTGCGGCCAGTCGCACTGCGTCTGGATCCTCGGGAAAGAATAGGGGGTGACGATATGGCAAGGAGAGCTGCAATTGTGGCAACGGGTCAGACACACCCCCGCTCGATTCGGCGGGACGTGAACGGCCAGGCGCTCATGAAGGAGGGGGAGCCCCCGTGCGTCGAGGCCGGGGAACTCCCGATCAACCTTTCTGGGGGCGTCGTTTCGACGAACCCCATCGGTGCGACCGGCCTGATTCGGTGCGCGGAGGTGGTCCTTCAGATCCAGGGGAAGGCCGGTGAGCGGCAGGTGCCGGACGTGAATCTGGGGATCGGGACCGGGTTCGGCGGCTGCGGATGGACGGACATGCTGGCCTACGGAAAGAAGAAGCCCGAGTAAAGGGGGTACGTGATGAGTGCAAAGGATGTCAGCTCAAAGGA
>JAUWSZ010000534.1 GCA_030609865.1 bacterium
ATGGCCGCACCTGTATTCGATCATACGAAAAGCCCGGTAGCCGCCGTCGTGATAGGAGTCCCCGCCTATAGGATGAAAACCCACATGCGTGGAAAGACGGCGTCTCTCCTGAAAGAGACCGCGGCGAAGATCTCGGCGAGACTCTATTGCACGGAGGAAGACTAGCCAGAGCCGTGGGGCGATGGGGCACGGAATCGATTCTTCACCAAAGTGTCGTGTTTCATAATTCAGAATCATGAAAAGGAGAATCCATGAATCCGGGAGCATTCGGCAAGTATGCAGTAGATTATGAAATCCGCGTGGACTATGACCGCTTGAGAAGAGAACGGCTTCAGCGGGCCAAGGACCAGATCAACCAGGACGGCCTTGGGGGCATCGTTACCTGGGACGAGGCGAATATCCGCTACCTCACGTCCTACTATGTGACCACGCCCATGCGGGCCAGCGAGATTCAGTTCGTCTTCATCCCGAAGAATGGAGAGCCCTACCTGTTTTGCGGCGGCACGCCCAAGGAGACCGAGAGGCGCATGCCCTGGATGCAGGGCAGGGTGCATCCTGCCCTGGGTGCCCCTCGATTGACGGCAAACAACGCAGATGACTTCGCGATCATGGCGATCGTGGAAACGATTGGTAAGCTCATGGCCGAATACGGCGTCGAAAAGGAGCCCCTTGGGATTGACGGCTCCACCCTGCAGATGCTCTACGGCGAGGCCTTTGGCAAGAAGGGCATAAAGGCCGTCCACGGCAAGCCAACGATGGATGAGGCCAGAATGATCAAGACGCAGGACGAGATCGAGCTGATGCGCATCACCTGTGCGAATTCCGAGAAGGCCTTTGCAGAGATTGCGGATGCCATAAGGCCCGGGGTCAGGGAGTGCGACCTGGTGGGCATCGGCGTGAAGGCCCTGTACGAGGAAGGGGATGATCACACAGAGGACCTGGTCTGCTGCTCCGGCTACAACACCAACCCTTACGGCTGGTCCTTTTCAGACAAGCCCATACGGCCGGGAGACCTGATCTATATCGATGTGGACGGCGCCTCGTACCAGGGCTACAAGTCGTGCGTCTATCGCACCTTCTGCTGCGGGAAGGCCACGCAGGAACAGAAGGACCTCTACGAGGAATGCAGGGCCATGTTGTACGACGCCATCGGTGTAATAAAGGACGGAGCCACGAACTACGACGTGGTGGAGAAATGGCCCGACTCACCGAGCTACTGGGGCTACGAGACGTGGAACGAGGTGCTGCCCTATGCGATCGGCCATGGCATCGGGCTTACCCTGCACGACCGACCCGCGATCTCGATGCTGTTAAAGGCGGCAGGGTATCCTCCTTCGACGTTCAAGACAGGGATGGTCCTCGCATTGGAGACCTATGCAGGACACAAGGGAGGGAAAGACGGCGTTCGCCTGGAAGAGGACATCCTGGTGACCGAAGAGGGCTGCGAGGTGCTCACCCGGTGGCCCATAGACGAGTTGATGGAGTGCTGGCTGCCTTATAGATAGTGAGGTGACAAGGAAACTGTCGATATGTTTCAGCAGAGCCTTTCGATCGGTCCTGTCCTGGGTTCCGTCTCCGATTTGTTTGGGCTCCGTCTCTCCCTCCCCCTACAAAGTCGCCCGGCACAAATCTCCGACGGAACCCAGGACAGGACCGAAGCACTCGAGGGCTGCCAGGGAAACATAGCGACAGTTTCCTGTCGACCCACGAGAGTAAAAGAAGAAGCAGATTAACGATAGGACATAAGAGGAGGTAGAAAGATATGGCAAAGTCAGTGGTCTCTATTGTCAAAGGGGAGGACCCGGACCAGATGGTCGAGGAAGCGCTCGATCATCTGGGAGGCATAAAATCTCTGATCAAGCCGGGCTCCACGGTGGTCGTAAAACCGAATGCAGGCCACGAAGGCGCGCCGGACAGTTCCGTGAACACGAGCCCGGAGGTAGTGGGTGCGGTGGTTCGCCTTCTCAAGCAGGCGAATCCCGGGAAGATCATCCTGGCCGAGGCATCCGCCATCGGATGCGACACGATGGCATGTCTCGAGTCGAGCGGGATTAAGAAGGCAGCGGAAGAGGCCGGAGTGGATGAGATCCGTGACATCAAGGGCGACGAGGATCTGGTGAAGAAGCAGATCGAAAACCCCACCTCGGACATCAAGAATTTGGACCTTCCCCGTTTTCTTCTGGAGGCGGATCATCTGGTAAACGTGCCGATCTTCAAGTCGCACGTGAGCATGGTCTTTACCTGTGCTCTGAAAAATCTCAAGGGGGTTGTGCAGGATCTGCACCACTATGTGATGCACTGCACCGATCTCGCTGCGGCCATGATGGACCTGGGGGATCTCGTTCAGCCGGACTTCACCGTCGTGGACATGATAAGGCCCATGGAGGGCTTTGGTCCGCACTCGGGCACCCCTGTAGAAATGGGTTGCATCGTTGCAGGCCATGACATTGTGGCGATCGATGCCACGGCCTGCCGAATGGCCGGGCTGCCGATCGAGAAGGTCGACTACTTCGATGCTGCCCGCGAAAAGGGCCTTGGGACCTTTGACGAGGACCAGATTGAAATACGCGGGAGCAGTATCGAGGAGGTTTCCCGGAAGCTTTATCTGCCCTATCTGGAGGGGTTCGACGCCTGGCCCGAGTATAACTTCCACATCGAGAAGGCCTGCAGCACCTGCCAGGGATTGCTGGCGTTCACCATGTCAAAGCTCAAGTCCCTTGCCCAGTACGACAAGAACAAGGGAATTCACATCGTGTTGGGCCGGCACAGGAAAATCCCGGATGGGATCGAGTTCGGTAAGGACCTCGTCCTGATGGGCGACTGCAGCCTGGCCTTGAAGAAGAAGATCGAAAAAGCAGGGGGTACATGCCTGCACATACCCGGATGTCCTCCGGGCGAGCCTGCCCCGGCCTGGACGATCGTGGATCGGAAAGAGTTCCTGGAGGGAATGGATCCGGGGGACGTCAGAAAGAGGCACGTGGAGGAGGAGAAGATCTTCAAGAAATGGCTCGAGGAGCAAACGAGAGATTAAAGGAGAATGGGATGAATCCGAAAGACGTCAAGCGTGTTCTTGTGGTGGGCGCCGGGACGATGGGCAACGGGATCGCCCAGGTTTTTGCCCGGGCAGGGATCGAGGTGGGCCTGGTCGATGTGGATGAAAAGGTCCTCGGCCGGGCCATCGATCGGATCGAGTCCGGCCTGAGGACCCTGGTCGAGTACGGGAGCGTCTCCGAGAAGGAGATGGCCCCCATCATGGGCCGAATCCAGACCTCGACAGACCTCGAGGCGATGGCCAAGAGCGTGGATTTCGTCCTGGAGGCTGTTGTTGAGGTTCCTGACGTAAAGAAGGAAGTCTTCTCACGGTTGGAGGCTTCCTGTCCCGAAGACG
>JAUWSZ010000192.1 GCA_030609865.1 bacterium
CTCCTGGGGATCAGCTACCTCTTCTACATGGGCACGGTCCCGGAGTATGCTTCCCTTCTGTTTCTCGTGACGGTCGTCAACTATGTCACCGGGCTGGGGCTGGACCGGTGGCCTGCGAGACGGAAGGGTTGCATCTGGATCTCGGTCGCCCTGAACCTGGGCCTCCTGGCATACTTCAAATACACGAATTTCCTCCTGCACACCTTGACGAATCTGACCCGGATGCTGGGGGGGGCGAGGGAGTTCGACGCCCTCAAGATCCTGCTCCCTGTCGGCATCTCCTTCTACATCTTCATCGGGATGAGCTACTCGATCGACTGCTATCGGGGCAAGTTCAAGCCGATCAGGGATTTTTCCCTGTTTGCCTGTTTTCTCTCCTTCTTCCCGCAGATCCTCGCGGGCCCGATCGTGCGGGCAGGCCAGCTCATCCCTCAGCTTCGTACATCCGCCCCCTTCCGTCGCGATCTCTTCGAAGAAGGCCTTCGACTCCTGATGCTGGGCCTCTTCAAGAAGGTCCTGCTGGCCGACAAGCTCGCACCGATCGTAAACCAGGGATTCTCCGGCATTCCCCACCTGGCCGGGATGGACGCCTGGGTTTCCGCCCTGGCATTCACCTTCCAAATCTACTTCGATTTCTCCGGGTACACGGACATCGCCCGGGGATGCGCGAAGCTGTTCGGCTACGAACTCCCGGAGAATTTCCGGCTGCCCTACCTGGCAAGGAATCCGAGAGAATTCTGGCGGAGGTGGCACATCACCCTGAGCACGTGGCTGCGGGACTATCTGTACATCTCGCTCGGAGGCAACCGGCGCTCCGAACACCGGATGTACACCAACCTGATGATCACCATGGCCCTGGGAGGTCTCTGGCACGGCGCGGCGTGGACGTTTTTCCTCTGGGGCGTCTATCACGGCTTGCTCCTCGTCATCCATCGAAAGGTTCTCGAAATCTGTGAGGGGGCGCCCTCGCTCAAGGCGTTCCTGAAGACGCGCCTCGGCGAAGCGGTGTCGGTGGCAACGACCTTCCTGCTCGTCACGCTGGGCTGGGTGATTTTCCGGGCCGACACCTTTCAGGATGCACTCTCCGTGTTCGCAGCCATGGCCTCTTCCTTACGGGCGGGACCGGTCACGGAGATGCTGCTCGATTCCCACGTGCCCATCTTCGCCGCCTGTCTCGTCTTCTACCATGCCGTGCGTGTTTTCCTGAGACGGTTTACAGGTTTCACCCCGTTCATACGTCGAATCTGGACCTACACGGCCGTGAGCGGTGTTCTGCTGTCGGTGATCTATTTCACAAACTTCTACCCGGGAAAGGCGGAGGAGCATCCGGAGCCATTCATCTACTTTCAGTTTTAATACCGCATCCTTGAAAATGGAGGAAAGATGAGTTCCCCCGTTGATAAGGAAACAACCTCGGCCGGCAGCAAGGCACGGATGTCGAGGTGGAAGTGTCTGGCCATCTTGCTCCTCATTCTGCTCCTCGGGGCAAGCCTTCGTTTCTACCGGATCACGGAGATGGAACCCGGGATATGGGACGAGGGGTCCTATCTCCTGGAGGCCCGTTTTTTTTCGAGCTTCTCCGGAGCGGCCTGGGACAGCGCGAAGCTGTTCCTGAGGGAGAAACGGACCGGGGAGGATTTATGGAAGAGGGGGGAACAGCTTCCGAGCATCCGTGACGGCACGAAGGGGTTGCCCCCCCGGTACGGTCGGATCCTCCACGGCACGTTTGTCGCCGCGGCGAATCTTCTGGCGGGCGAGAGCCCGTACACCGGAAACGTGGTAAACGCAATATTCGGCACCCTTACCATCCTGGCCGTGTTCTTCCTCGGCAGGATTATGTACGACGATCGCATAGGGCTCATTGCCGCGCTGATCTTCTCGGTGATGGGTTACCACATCCACTACTCCAGAAGCTGGCTCGCCGAGGCGGACACGCTGCTCTTCCTCGTCCTTGCCTTCTTCTTCTACTACAGGAGTCGCTTCCGGTATCCCGAACTCTCCCAGAAGGACCTCGCCCTGTGCGGTCTCTTGCTCGGGATCGGATTCACCGTGCACAATCGATGCATCGTCATCTTCGGCCTGATCTTTCTGCTGGATCTTCTTCTTTTCTGGAGACCGGGCGGCATTGCCCGGCCCGTGAAGCAAATGCGCATCTTCCTTCTGACCGGTTTCTTCCTTCTCCCCTCTTTTCTCTGGGAATCCTTCTACCATCTGGTCTTCATCATCTTCCGGCGCCTCCAGATCCCGATGACCACGCCCACCTTTCTCGAGCAGGTTCTCTACGGGTTCTGGCACTCCCTGCTGTGGGGATACATCTCGGAGAACTTCCGGCCGGCAGGGTTTCTCACCTTCCCCTACCTCTACCAACACATGAACGGGATCCTCGCCTTGTTGCTTCTCGTTGCAGGCCTGTACCTCGCTTTTCGGCGGCGCTCTCATGCGGACCGGATCCTCGGGGCCTGGTTTGTCTTCCCCTTCGTGTTTTACAGTCTTACCAATGCGGGCCTGACGCGCTTCTTCGCGCTGATCCTGCCACCGGCCGCCATCCTTTCCGCAGCGGCATTCTTTCCGCTCCCGGGGAACAAGGGGGGGATGTCCCTCTGGACCCGCAGGGCTCAGCCTGCCGTCCTCATCCTGCTGGTGATTACAGGCGTCGTCTATAGTTGGACCCGTGTCCTTCCGCCTGCGTCCGGATACGCTACGGCGATGGCCTTCCTGGAGGGGGAGGACACCACGCGGCAAATCGCAACGGGACCGCCCCTATGCCAGGTCTATGTGGGCGTGGACAACGTGAAAAGGCCGCCGGAGAGCCTGGAGGAACTCGAGGCCCTCTATCGGGAAGGATTTCGGTACTATGTAATCGACTACAATCGTATCATCTACACCTACTATCAGATGAACCGCGTGGAGGTCATGGATCACATCACGCAGAGGTTGAAGCCCGTCTTCTCGACCCAGAACGATTTCATCGGGAGGCCGCAGAACAGCTTCGAGGGCAATCTCTACTTCTGGAAGACCCTTGCCATGATGAAGAAGGGAAGAGAGCAGAAGATGGATCAGATACGCATCTTTGATCTGGACGAGTACTTCAGCCCCCCACAGGACCAGCCGCCGGACCCGCCTCCCGAGGATTGACATTCCCTCTTTTTTGTGGCTACTTAGAAGGTTGCCGTAGAACCCGCCATGAGGAGGCTTTGAGGAAGATGCCGTCAGAAAGTAAGCAAGCTAGGGAAACGCAGAAGCAATCCTATCAGGGCGCCATCGAGACTCGGCGCAGCCTGCTGGCCGAGAGAGGGGTGGACAAGGCCCGGATTCCGAAGGACCCGCACCTCAAACACTTACAGGCGAAGCTGCGAAAGACCACGAAACGGCTCGCCGCCCTGGCGGCCCTCGAGAAGAAGAGGGAGGAGATGGCCCTCCGCAAGCAGCAGAAACTCGAGGCGAAAACAGAGGAGAACCCTGCGGATTCCCCCGAAGAGGGCAAGAAGAAGAAAAAGAAGAAAGAAGAATAGGATCTGAAGCTGTCGCCCCGTCTTCCCTCAAAATCTGTATAGGTTCAACCCGATCTCCTCGCTGAACTCCCTGTCCACCTCTCCATCCAGCGCACGGACGACAATCTCGCAGGTCGCGCTCACGACCGCGGAGTTCAGGTGTCCCCCAAAGGTGTGGTAGTTCGCATCCGACAGGCTGATATGGAGATGAAGGTAGACCTCGCCCTCCATCCTCGAGATGTTCCCTGTGAGGCTCGTTATTTCGTGATCACCGGTCACTTCTTTCCGGACATACTCCTTGGTCCGCGTCCTGAACAGACCGATCGTTGCATGGTCCGTAGCGCCGATCCCACTCACGGTGCCAAGCCGAATGCCCTTCTGCCGGCAAAATTGCTCCAGCGTCGCTACGATCTCTTCGCCCTTGTCGATCCTGACGATCCAGTGGTTGCCGGAGGCTTTTGCTTCCATACCCCTCTCTTCTCACTAACAGGCCGCCCCAAAACGCCCATCTGCTGCGTTGCACTCATCCTGCGTCACTGTGGCGTACTGTGTACGCCTCATTCCACAGGATCTCGTGCGCCTTGCATATGGACATTTTTGAACGGCCTGTTAATAAGTATTTTTTCAACAGGATGTTATTTCTTTGCCTTCTTTGCCGTCTTTTTCGTTCCTTTTTTCTTCGCCTTCTTTGTTGCTTTCTTTGTCGCCTTCTTCGTTGCCTTCTTCCTGGTCTTCCTCGTGGCCTTCTTCTTTGTCTTCTTCTTCGGCTGGGCGTCGGCTGCCAGTTTGAACAGACCCGGCCTCGGCCTGCTGAACAGCCCCTTGTCATTCCGGTACATCATGACCCGGACCTGTGCCTTGAAGTCCTTTGCCCGCGTTTCGTAGTTCTTCTCTCTCAGCAGGGCATCACAGATGTCGTTGATGTTCAGCGGCTTCTTTTTCTCCTTGAGGATTTCGACCATGAGTGACGAGAGAGAAGGCTGCGCGACCCTTCGCCGCCTCGCTTTCCTTGCCCCCTTCTTCTTGGCTCGAGAAGGCAATTTCGCCGCCTTGGGCAACCCCAGGGACTCGATCTGTTTGACCACAGAGTCGAGTTCTTTCTCGAGGCTCTTCCTTCTCTTCCCGAGCCTTTCCATCTTCTCCTTCACCGGAATCGCTCTCTTCAGTTCTTCCACGGTCACGGCTTCCAGCAAGGCGACCAGTTCCCCCTTCTTCATGGAGTTCTCCTTTCCCCGGCTGTTGTGTGCTGGCGGTCGACTTGCCTCTTCCAACTCTACAAGTCACCGACATGTTCACGCCTGTGTGCGGCAAGTTATTACTGCTTATTATATGTATCATCTCTACCGTCAAGTTGCAATCTGCCTGCATGTTATGTCAACGAAGCATTCTGTCGAAGCACTCTTTCTCGAGGAGCATTGAAAGGTCCAACACCTGATTGACCATCCACTTCATGTAAGCGTTCACCGCTTTCTTTGTTCCGCGAATCGCCAGGGTGCTCCCGGACACAAGTTGCCTGGCCCTGTCGCGGACGACTTCCATCAGTTGTTCATGGGGCACCACATGGTTCACGAGACCGATTCGAAACGCCTCTTCGGCATCGAGCATGTCCCCTGTCATCAGTAGTTCTTTCGCACGGTTCACACCCACGAGCAGAGGCCAGATTACGGCACCCCCATCCCCTGCCACGACACCCACCTTGACGTGTGTGTCTCCGAGTCGGGCCTTTTCCGATGCATAGACGATGTCGCAGAACAGGGCCAGGGTGACGCCCAGGCCTGCTGCCGGCCCGTTCACCGCGGCGAGAATCGGCTTGTCCACCTCCAGGATGTTGCCGATCAGCTTGCGAGCCTCCCAGAAAATCTGCTCCTTGGTCTGTTCGAGATCATCTCCCTGCAGAAGACCTCCGGCAATGTCACCACCCGAACAGAACCCTCTTCCGGCTCCGGTCAGGATCATCACATCCGCTTCATCGTCTCTCTCGAAATCAGCATACATCTCCACGAGTTCAGTATGCAGCTTGGCGTGGACCGCATTCAACGACTCCGGCCTGTTGAGCGTTGCCGTAAGGATCTTTTCCTCCCTGTCGAATTGAATAAATTCGTATCCCTTGTAGTCCACCATGTTCTCTCCTCCTCTCTCAAGAAAGCTCCCAGCCACTACCCCCACCAGGACTACCAATCGTCCTCGTCGTCGTCCTCGTCCTCGAACGGAACGAGCTAATCTGGACAGCCTATAAAACATACAGGGAAGACGGGGGACATGACAAGCCCAAAGAATCCTAAAACCTTTTCGTGCCTCTACCGTTCTTACCTGCAACAGGGAAAACAGATCCACAACAACGTCGCAAAGGGAGGACAAAGAACCATGAAGATTCATCAAAGGACTTTCAG
>JAUWSZ010000712.1 GCA_030609865.1 bacterium
CGTCCCCCTTTTTTCGGATGTTGAGTTCGGGGCTCAACTTCTGCTAAAGGTACCCTGCGTGAGGCACGTCCACAGAGAAAGAGGGGGCTTGCAATGGATGTCGCACAATTCGTTTGGCTCGTGACCGTTGTCCTGACCGGAACTGCCGCGGGCGCCATGGTAGGTCACACCGTTCTGCTTGGTCGCTTCCTGAACTGGATGTTCGAGTCTGGAAGAACGGAGGTGTTCAAGGACACCTACCCCGCCTTCATCCGGGAGAAGAGCCCGCAACTCCTCTTTGACAATCTCTTCACCCTCACGATCCTCGTAACGACCGCCTTCAACGCGTACCTCTACCTTTCCGGACGATTTGCCACCCTGTGCTTGCTCGCCGTGGCCTTTCAGTGGGCCTTTGTGGGGGTCTTTTTCGGCACCGGCTTCGCAAAAGTGGAGGCCGAGCTCTTCAAGCAGGGGAATACCTCCCCCGAGCTGGTGAGCACTTTCGTCAAACGCAACATACCGCTCTGCGCCCTGTCCGCGGTTCTCCTGCTCGCTTCTTTTGTTTGCCTGGTCCTGATGAGGTGCTAGGATTCGTCTTTGAAGATCGCAATAGTACAGGCAAGTTGCCTGGGGCGGGCCTATCGCCTATGATGAATCGGGCCAGCGAGCCTCGAGACGATTGGATCAACGCCTCCACTTCAGGGTCACGCCCCGACCGGCAACGATAGACCCACCATCCGCAACGACCGCAAGAAGGAGGACCCCATGTCTCACAGCAAGGATACGCAAGTAGATACGCCCACCGGGAAGCAAACAGCGGACGCTACGGGATCACCCATCGGTGTCGTGAGGCTGGACGTGGGAAAATCGTATGCCGGGATCGGAGAGCTCCTCAAAGTGCACATAAACGACTCCGACCAGGGGGCCTGGAAGGCGATCCAGGAAAGAATCGACTACACCTACGAATGTCTCGGAACGGCCCTGGGGATGCTGGAGGCGGAAACAGGGTTTGACAAACAGGTGATGGAACGGGTCGAGAAAGGACAGAAGCTCTTCTTCAAGCCCAACCTGGTAACGCCCATGAACATAGACCCCCAGACACACGGCCCGGACATAGGCAACCCGGCCTGCACCGAGTGGCCTTTCGTGGCTGCCCTGATGCGGTGGTTTCACGAGAAGATGGACGTGAGCTACCACCAAATGGCCCTGGGGGAAGCGGCAACGGCCATCCCTGCGACCGCGCGGTTCTACTCGAGGCTGACCCTCGACGGGAGTCCCGTGACGCCCGAAGCCGTGATCGAGGGGAAGTCAGGCGATTTCTACGGGGGCTGGGGCTTCTACTTTGCCAGGAAATACCTGGCCGAGTCTCTTCGGCCGGGCCGGAGCGATCATCCGATGGAGGGCCATGAAGAGAGCGTGGCAGGAACCTACATGCCTCCGGGACTAGCCTCCGACTAGCTGATGGTCTACGATCTGAACCGCATCTTCGATGAACCGGGCAAGGGCCGCGCGGTCGAGATCCCGGATGGCGTAAACTACAAATCCATCACCCTTCACAAGGCGATCGTCGGCGGCACTCCGGACGATCCCGAGGATCGGGCAGCCTATCCCGGATGTGTCCTGGTGAATGTCCCGAAGCTGAAGGTCCACATGATGACGATACTGACAAACGTCATCAAGAACCTGGGCATCGGCCTCTATCCGATGCAGTACGCGAGTGCGGGGGGGTACAAATGGGACTACAGCGTGCCCCACGACCCCATCCCGGGCATGAAGGGCGGCATCCCCCATCAGGTCTGGGTCCCGGAGATGGACATGGAGACCGGTATGCCCAGGAAGGATGCACGTGGCGAATACGTACTGGCGAAGACGGGAGGCATTACCGCCACGATGATCGACATCATCCAGGCGGTGAGGAATGCCGGCGTCTTCATGCTTCACGTGGTGGACGGAATCGAGGCCACGAACCGTGACCACACCGGGCTGATGGGAACAGACGAAAAGGCGTCGGAGGGCATGGTCTTCGCCGGCCTGGACCCGGTGGCGACGGACCTTCTGAGCGCGCGCTACATGTTCACGAACATCCCGTTGAAGGAGGCCCTGGAACAAGGACTGGAAGACGGCCATGGCGGGCGGTTTGCGCAAAAGGTGCCCGTACCCACGGTGGAAGACAAGCAGATCGTCACCCGGGAAGGCTATGACTGTCCCCTTTCCCGGGACATCTCTTTTCAGAATGCCCAGAACAGGGGCCTCGGGCAAAGGGAATACTACGTCGTCGGCAGGGATGCGACAACGGACCGTCCGCTCGTCTCGATTCAAGGGCACCTGGGAACCGTACAGAATGGCTCCTTCGAGGACGTCATCACGAAGACCCTTTATTACGACGGGTTCAAGATGCCCTGGGACATGCAGAAAACCGCCCTGGGTTATCTGGAGGCCGTGGACCATCTGACAGGCTCATCGTTGACGAAGGAGTTCATGGATGCCTACGACGAGGATCGAGACGGCATCCTCACTTACGAGGAATTTGGGAAGAAGGGGATCTTCGGGCCCATCCTGTACATCATGGGCAAGGTTATCTCCAG
>JAUWSZ010000542.1 GCA_030609865.1 bacterium
AGGGGGGGGGATGCAGGAAGGAGATCGGGACGGGGGACTGGAAGATGTCGAAATGGGCACATATTTTGCATACTTGCGCAGGAAGGGCCGACACGGATAAAACAGGAATGGATGCAGATTCGTAGCTTCTTCCTTTCACCGTTCTCTGTTACGATTTCTGTTCAGGATTCAGTGCTTTTGTCCGAACAGGTAGAAAGGCACATCCTCGAACCATACAGAGAAATCATAAGAACAAGAAAGGGTGTACGAAAATGAACCCGAAAAGAAGAAAGATTCTCTTTTCCCTCGCGTCCGCATTCATCCTCTGCCTCTGCATGTTCGGCATCGTGGCCCTGGAGAAGGTGATCGCTGAAGAGGCCCTGTCCGAGACAAAGGCCTACTACATCGTCCGTGAAGGCGACACACTCTGGGACATCACCGACCAATTCTACGAGGATCCCTATTTGTGGCCTGCCGTCTGGGGCTACAACGCATATATTACGAACCCGCACTGGATCTACCCTGGCGATCCCATCTATCTGGCATCGATTGCGGGGCGGTATCTTTCGGATGTGGCTCCCGAGCCCGCGGTGGCCAGGCCCGCTCCCTCTGCCGTTCCCAATGTCTCCCCCCTGTACATATCCAGAAGGGTAGCAGACACCGCGCTCGTGTCGGCCGAGGATGCCGGAAAGGCGGGCAGGGTTCTTGCCGCCCGAGACGACAAGGTCCTGCTTGCCCAGGGGGACGAAGTCTACCTCCAACTGCCGGAGGGCGCGGATGCCTCGTACACGGGCCCGTATCAAATATTGAGGGGGCTCAGGGAGATCCGGCACCCGCAGACGGGAAGGAAGATGGGTACCCTGTACGGTATTCTGGGCTACGCCCGGGCCATGGGGCAGCCCCAGGACGGGGTGGCGCGAGGGATAATCATTATTTCGCAGTATGCCGTCGAGGCCGGCGACCTCATCCGCAAGGGCGCCCCTCCTCCGAAGGAGATCTATTCGAGCCCTTCGAAAAGGGAGCTCGATGGCTGGGTCGTGGCCGGGCTGAGGACGGATGAACTGCTGTCCGAGTTCGATGTCGTCTTCATCGACAAGGGGGTCGAGGAAGGCGTGGAGGTCGGAGACACCTTCTGGGTGCTGGAACCGGTCAGGAAGGTGAAGAACCCCTCCGGAAGCGGAAAGGTGATCTTGCCGGACACACGACTGGGCCTTGTCGTCGTGATTCATGCGGAGAAGGAGACCTGCACGACCCTCGTGACGAACAGCCGGGGCGTCTTCTCTGCCGGCAATCGTGTCCGGGCACGGACGGAATAGAATCGGCCGAAGAGCAGGCTCATTGAACCCCGGGACTGCCCGTCTCAAGTTAGCACGCGTTGCCCTTGTCGGCAGCCGTTTTCCAACACAGGCCCTCTTTCAAGCCTTGCTTTCACCGGAGGCGATCCTCGAAGCCTCTCCAGAAAAACTGCGTGAGGTTCCGGGCCTGCATCCTGCAACCTTTCAAGCGCTGATCTCTGTGCGGGACGACCCGTCCGCGGCGGACGAGCTTGCCTCCGTCGAAGCGAGCGGGGTGCGCCTCCTGTCTTTCGAAGACGCGGAATACCCCGGGAATCTCCGGGAAATACCCGACCCTCCACCCGTACTCTTCGTCCATGGACGGATCGTGCCTGAAGACGAGCGAGCCATCGCTGTCATCGGCTCACGAAAGGCGAGCGCCTATGGGGTTTCCGTATGCGGCAGGGTTGTCCGTGCGCTGGTGGATCACGGGTTCAGCATCGTGAGCGGAATGGCGAAGGGGGTGGATGCGGCTGCCCACTGGGCCGCCCTGGAGCATGATGGCCGCACTCTCGCTGTGTTGGGAACGGGTGTGGATGTGGTCTATCCGAAGGCAAACAAGCAGATCTTCGAGAAAATTTTCGACAGGGGCGCGCTCCTTTCCGAATTCCTTCCGGGAACCGAACCTTTTGCCAAGAACTTTCCAAGGAGGAATCGCATCATAAGCGGGATGGCGCTCGGTGTGCTGGTCGTCGAGGCTGCGGAGCGGAGCGGGACCATGATCACCGTGCGGACCGCTCTCGAGCAGGGAAGGGAGGTCTTTGCCGTCCCGGGCGATGTTCGTTCACCCATGAGCCGTGGAACGCATCGACTGATCAAGGAGGGGGCAAAGCTCGTGGAGGGGATTGAAGACATCCTCGAAGAGTTTCCGTTTCAGGGAGAAGGAGGGTTTTTCCTGAAACCGGGGGTTTGTCCCAGGGATGCGGTCCCCCCGGGCTCCCCAGATCAGGCGGCACGGGGGGACGGGGCGGGCGAACGAGAAACGCTCATCGGACACATGAGCGATGAGGGAACTTGTGTGGATGTGCTCATCGAGCGCACAGGCTGGCCATCCGAAAAGTTGGCGACGCTATTGACAGAACTCGAGCTTCTTGGAAGAGTGAGGAGGCTGCCGGGGAGTCGGTATCTCCGTACGGATTGAGAAACCGCGGATGCCGGGCGAAGAAGAAGAGGCGGCAGGCACCTTGACCCTTTCGACTTTGACCTTGCGGCGCAAGCCGCAGTAGAGGAACCATCATGGGAAAATCACTGCGGGGTGGGGAGTCTCCTGCGACGGCGAGGACCTTGTCTCGCTACGTGGACCCATCTTTCTCCGTTGTTGCCACGGTTGGGCATATCAAGGATCTCCCCCCAAGGGAGTTGGGGGTGGACATTGAAAATGGATTCAAGCCCAAGTACAGCGTCATTTCAGGGAAATGGAAGGTCATCAAGGAGTTGAGGTCGGCGACGGAGAAGGTGGACGCCGTCTATCTGGCTCCGGACCCGGATCGGGAAGGGGAAGCGATCGCCTGGCACGTGGCGGATGAAGTGGCCGGGGACAAGAAGACCCTTCGGGTGATGTTCCATGAGATCACGAAGAAGGCGGTCCAGAGCGCCCTTCAGAACCCGATCGTGTTGGACCGAAACAAGTATGATGCCCAGCAGGCGCGCAGGATCCTGGACCGGCTCGTGGGCTACCTGATCAGCCCCCTGCTCTGGAAAAAGGTCCGCAGGGGCTTGAGCGCCGGCAGGGTCCAGTCGGTTACGGTGCGGCTGATCTGCGAAAGGGAGGAGGAGATACGTCGCTTCGAGTCAAAGGAGTACTGGTCCATACACGTCCTGCTCGAAGGAGGCCAGCCTCCCCGGTTTACCGCTGCGCTGCTCCGGATCAAGGGCAAGAAGGCGAACGTGCCGGATGAGGAACATGCTTCCGAGATCAAGAAAGGGCTCGAATCCGAGACCTTCCGGATCCAGAAGATCGAGAAAAAGCGAACGAAGCGGAACCCGCCCCCGCCGTTTATCACGAGCACGCTCCAGC
>JAUWSZ010000238.1 GCA_030609865.1 bacterium
ACGTGAGCTTCGAGATCGGTGAGGGCGAGGTCTTCGGCCTTCTGGGCAGGAACGGATCGGGCAAAACGACCCTTCTCAGAATTCTCACCGGCTACCGCCTGCCCACGGCCGGCTCCGTGAGGGTGGCGGGAATGGATCTCATCAGGCAGTCGCTCGCTGTCCGGCGACGGATCGGCTACATGCCCGAGCATCCACAGCTCTACGCTGATTTGACCGTCCGGGGCCTCCTTCGATTCGTAGCCAACGTGCACGGCCTGTCACGATCCCAGCAGAAATCACGTATCGAAGAACTCACCTCGCACTTCGGCCTGGGCGCGGTCATCGACCGTCTCGCAGGGCATTGCTCCAAAGGCTACCGCGCTCGTATCTCCCTGGCTGCCGCCGTGATCCACGAACCTGCTGTGGTCTTTCTCGACGAGCCGACGGACGGTCTCGACCCGGAGCAGCGACATCAGACTCACGAACTCGTCCGACAGCTCTCCGAGAGGAGCACCGTGGTCCTGAGCAGCCACGACCTCGACGAAGTGGGCGTGCTTTGTTCGCGGGCACTCGTGCTCGACCGAGGACGTGTCGCGAGGCTGGGCGCCATCGACGAACTCGGCGGGGCCTCCGGGATTGCGGAAGTATTTCGCCAGACCCACGAACGGGACAGGGGGCAAGAGACATGAGGGCAGTGCTGACCGTCGTTCGCAAGGAACTCACCGGCCTGTTCGGCTCCCCGATCGCCTACATCGCCTTGACCGCCATGGCCCTCTCGATGAGCCTGTTCTTCCTCGACAACCTGAAGGCCTTCAACACGCAGATGATGCTCTTGCAGACCCGGACCGCCTTCAACCAGATCGGCGCGGGCATGATGCCCCCCGGGCTCAACCTGTTCGAACAAGTTCTGTTGCCGACCGTCACCGAGACCGCTCTCGTTCTTCTGGCCGTGATCCCCCTGATCACCATGGGCATGTTCTGCGAGGAACGGACCCGACGGACAGACGAACTGCTCATGACCCTGCCGCTCAGCCATACCCAGATCGCGGCGGGCACGTTCCTGGCAACGTTCGTCTTTCTCGTAGCGGTCGTGGCCATCGCGGCGCTGCTGCCGGCCATATCGGCAGCCCACACCGGGCTCGACATCGGCCCGATCCTGGCCTCCCTCCTGGGCTTGCTGCTCCTTTCCTTTACCCTCGCCTCCATCGGTCTTCTCTGCTCCGTCCTGGCGACCAACCAGCTCGTCGCGGCGCTGAGTGCCTATGCCGTCTCGATGGCCATCCTGGACTTCAGTTGGATGATGGAGTTCACCGGCAACACAGCGGATCGGGTTCTGCAGTATCTCTCGTTGATGACCCACATGGCGAGCTTTCCACGAGGCGTGATCTCCCTTGCGGACATCGTCTATTTCACGGGCCTGGGCCTGGGCGGCTTCCTGCTCGCACGGGCAAGCCTGGCACTCGAACGGATCAACTAGGAGGCGCCATGGCCGGCTTTCTCTTCTCTCTGGCTTGCGTTGCCCTGGCCTTCGGCCTGGGGGGTCTCTACCTCAGCATGAAACCGGGACCCACTGCGATCGGGAACCTGATCGTGGCGGGAATCCTGATCATCAGTGCAATCGTGGTCTCCGTGGTCTCCGTGCGAAGGAAGCAGGTCGGCCTCTCGCGGAGGGCCCTGGTCAGGGCCTTGATTCACGCCGGAATCGCCATCATCGTCACGGGCGCAATCCTCCTGGCCGCGTCCCGGCTCACGCACGAATGGGACCTGACAGAGCCCCGGATTTACACACTGTCCGAGTTCTCTCGACGTGTGCTCGACGAGCTTCCCGTCGATATCGATGCCGTCTATGTGGGCGACCCTGCGGTGTCCGGACACGAAAGGCTCCTGATCGAGCGTTTTGCGCAAGCCTCCGAACGTTTCCGCCTGAAGATCGTCTCGCCCCAGGAACTCCCTCCCGAGGCTGCGAGGCAACTCGAGCGAAGTGGATCGAAGCTCGTCCTCTATTCGGGTGGACGGGCCAGGAAAGTGCCGGCCATGTCGGAACGCGTCATCATCCAGACGGTGCTCGACTTCAGCATGCGCGCGAGCACGACGCTCTGTTTCTTGAGAGGCCACGGTGAACCCTCGCTGGATGGACATGGCGCCAACGGGCTCTCCTCGCTGCGGGGCTTGCTCACCCGCGAAGGGGTCAAAACCACCGAACTCCTTCTGGCCGCCCAGCCCGGCGTTCCGGACGACTGTGAGATCGTGGTCGTCGCTGCGCCCGAGAAGGAGCTTCTCCCTGCCGAGCGGGACAGGCTGAAGTCCTTCGTCGACGACGGGGGGCGACTTCTCGTCTTCTCAGAGCCCGGTCGACCCCTCGAGCCCGGGGAGTTGCTCGAAGAGCTGGGGATGTCGGCCCTCGATGCATTGGTGGTCGACGAAGCGTCCTCCCTGTTCGGCAGCGAGGCCAAGGGCACAGAGCCGATCATCAACCGATTCAGCGACTATCACCCGGTTGTCCAGGGCCTGACGGAACGTACAGGGGTCATATTCTCAGGAGCGAGGCCTCTCATCCTCCGGGGCGCAGACCCGAAAGGCTTTGTCTATTCGGAGCGAACGAGCCGAATCGAGATGCCCGCGGAGGGGGGGAAGGAACGAGATGGAGGGAAGACAGCGCCGCCGCCCCGGTGGATGAGAGGGAACAACGGCCCCTTCCCCCTGGGTGCCTCCCTCGAAAGGTCGACCGACAGCGGAGACGAGGCGAGAATCGTCCTCTTCGGCGACGTCGACTTTGCCACGAACCGGTTGCTCGGCGCCCTGTACAACGAAGACCTCGTCATGAACGCCGTCTACTATCTCGCCAACCGGGAGGACCAGATCCAGATCCGTCCGAAGGTGGAAGACCTCTACCAGTCCCCTCTCATCCCGGAGAATACCTTCGCGGCCTTCCACTCCATCGCGCTCTTGATCCCCGAAGCGATTCTCATCCTCGGGCTCTTCACCTGGTTTCGCCGCCGCCGCCTATAGGATGAGGAATCTAGCTTGACTTCGTGTTACGGATCTGGTATTCATGTTACAAAGAGAGGGGGAGGCCTTTTTCATGTCTGCCCCTTGTTAAATGATAGCAGAACGAGACCACCCACAACTTTTTTTTGACAATGCGTGTTACGAACTTCTGATTATTAACATGATACGGGGTGAATTTATGAGTTGTTGCCACGCCTGGTGGCTGCACCTTCAAACCGCATCCTTTGCTCCGGAGACTTGTTGATGAGACGACCCATGCAGAGAATCGTCTTACTCGTCCTCGTGGGGCTCCTGGCCCTCCCTGTCTTCCTCCCCGTCTTTTCCAGTGCGGACCCCCCGGACCAATACAAGACCTACGAAATCGAGCCTCTTCAGGTCGTGGAGGAAAAGCCCATGACCGCCGCGTCGGACCAGGTGGTCGTTGACAAGGATTTCCTCAACCTGCCCAGGCAGACCTCCTCCGACCTTCTCCGAATAGTGCCCGGCATCTTCATCAATCAGCACACCGGGGGAGGCAAGGCCCATCAGATCTTCCTGCGGGGCTTCGACGCGGAGCACGGACAGGACCTTGCCGGCTATCTCGACGGCATTCCCCTGAACGAGGTTTCTCAGGTTCACGGCCAGGGCTACCTGGATCTCCATTTCCTGATCCCGGAATCCCTCGGGCGCATCCACCTCGTCAAGGGGCCCTACTTCCCCGAGTACGGCAACTTCGCCGTGGCCGGGGCCGTGGACTTCCTCGCCAGGGAGTGGAGACCGGAAAACAGGGTCAGCCTGACGTACGGCAGCTTCAACACCTTCGAGGGACTCGCCCAGCTCTCGGGCGACTTCGACGGAAAGCTCTTGTACCTTGCCGCAGAGGGGGTGATGAGCGACGGGTTCACCAACCCGGGAGATTTTTCGGGCGCTCGTGGCCTGCTCAGCCTTACCCTCCCCACCGGGACCCACGCCAACACGCGCCTGGTTGCCAGCGCCTACCACTCGGACTTCGACGCCGCGGATGTGGTCCCCAGGAACTACACGTACACAGAGAGGCCGCCGGTCGGGCGTTTCGACAGCGTGGACCCCACCGACGGAGGCCTTTCCTCCCGCTATCTCGTGGGGCTGACCTATGATTGGAAGAAGGCGCAACGAAGCTTTCGAATCCTCGGGTACTACAATTATCGGAAGACCGTCCTCTACACGAACTACACCTATTTTCTGTTTCATCCGGAGGAGGACCAGGGGGACCAATACACGCTCTACGAGGAGAGACACTACGGAGGCCTGAGGGGCCACTACGCGTTTGCCACGGACATCGGCTCCATGACGCTGGAGACCAAGGTCGGGCTCGATAGCCGCGTGGACGGAGTAAAGCAGTCCCAGTCCAACTCCCACGCAAGGGAGGCCTTCAACCGGATCACGAGCTATGACTTCCTGGAAACCGGCCTCGGCACCTATCTCAAGGAAACGCTCTTCGTCAACCGGTACCTGCGGTTCATGGCCGGCATCCGGATCGACGCGATCCTGTACGACATCGAGGGCACCCAGGACATGGATTTCAGGGATCTCTGCACCAACCAGCAGGACACGCTGCAGGACGTGCCTGTCTCGGTGAACACCTACCAGTTGACATACAGCCCGAAGGTTTCCGCGGTCGTCACCCCCTTCGACCGGCCGGGCCCGGGATTCAACACAATGGACCTCTTTCTGAACTATGGGGAGGGTTTTTCCTCAACCCGGGCCAACGTGATTGCCAACCAGGTGACGCCGGACATTTCAGGATTTCCTGAGGCCCCGTGCGTATCCTGGGCGAGCGCCTACCCGGGCGTCGATCACGAGATCCCCAAGGCCCGCGGCGCCGAAGGCGCCTTCCGCCTGACCTTCTGGCAGAAGAGGGCCTCGATCATGGGGGACATCTGGTGGGCAGACCAGGAGCAGACGCTCGTCTTCGAGCCGGAAAGCGGCATCTCGCAGCCCCGGGGCAAGAGCCGCAGGGTCGGCCAGGAGGTGGAGTTTCGCTTGCAGCCCTGGGAGTGGATCTACCTGAGCCTGGAGTTCTACCACACCCAGGCCGAGTTCGTGGAGAGGCAGGTCGGCCTGAGCAGCGACGATATCCCCGGAACACCCGAGATCCTGTTCAATCAGGTCCTGTCCTTGCGGCACCCCTCCGGCTTCCGCGGGTCCCTGCGGGGCAGGTACGTGGGAAAGCGGCCACTTCCGCAGATCGATCCTCTGCCGACGATCTATTCCGATCCGTATTATGTTGTGGATCTCCTCGTAGGATACGAGGCCTCCAAATGTTGGGCCGTGGACATCCTCATCGACAACCTCTTCGACGTGGACTGGGACGACACATCCTTTGCCTACCCCTCG
>JAUWSZ010000274.1 GCA_030609865.1 bacterium
CGCGAAAGGGCGAAGCCCCAAGGCCCCGCTCCGCCCAAGGAGAGATAAGTCTGAGCAACCTGTGGATATTGCCAGGGAGCTAGAGCGACCGAAGCAATCCCCGTGCATCCTCCTGGCTCTTTGAGGTTGTCGAAGTTCACCTCTTTTCGCAGGCTGTCGAGAAATGGTCAGATGCAAGGCGCGCGAAGCATGCCCCCGCGAAGGCGGGGGTCCAGGTCAATAATAAGGCAGGACTTTTGTCCGCCGCGATGACGAAGGGCGAGCGCAACGCCGCAGGTGACCGTTTATCGGCAGCCTGCTAGCCGCCGGCGATGGCGGCCAGTACATCCGCGTAGCTCTTGTGGCACTTGGTGTAGCAATCCCGGGCCATCAGGTCTTGCCGCAACCTGGTGATATTCAGGTAGCCGGACAGGTCCACCTGGGCCACCTCGGCCGGGTCGAGGGCGGAGAGCAGGCTGAAGTCGGCGAGCGTGAGGTCCCCCCCTGCCAGGTATCTTCGCTCCTTCAACGGGGCGTCTACGACGGGCAGGAACCGCTCGAGGAACGACAGCCCTTCGGTGACGGCACGTTCGTCAGCCTCCTGGTTCAAGAAGGGTGCGAAGACCCGGTTGAACAGAACGCTGCCCAACGCCGTGGCGATGTGATGGGACACGAAGTCCGCCCACTGATCCACCAGCGCTCTCTGTTTCGCCCCGCCCGGGTACAGGGGCGACTCGCATTTGGCCGCTAGGTACCGGATAATGGCATTGCTCTCGAACAGGACGAACCCGTCATCGTCGATGACAGGCACCTTGCCCCCGGGATGAAGCTTGAGATGCCCCTCCGAACGGTTCTCTCCTGAAACGAGATTCACGCTCTTGTACTCATACTCCAGACCCAATTCGTTGGCGACGAACCTCACCTTGTTGGAAGGTGAGGAAAGACCTGCTCCGTAGATCTTCAGCATTTTGAACCCTCCCCCGAGTTGACAGTTAGAATGGATGCTTCAATAGCATTGGATGCAGCAAGGACAGGCAGGGATTGAAATACTTCGTCCTTTTCGAAGCGATGGCAACGCGCCTGCCTGTCCTGCCGACAATCCGGCGCACTTGACGTGTGACCGGGGAGTCGATACAAACAGCCCATGGACAAGGAAAAGGACCGGCTGAATGCCTTGAAAGAGGACGCTGTACAGGGGTTCACCGCATACTGCGGGCTCGAGCCGGTATCCCTCGAACCGGGCAGGTTCGTGACCCGGGTTACCATCCGGGATTGTCACCTCCAGCAGGATGGCTTCGTCCATGCCGGCGTGATCGCCACCATGGCGGACCACACGGCCGGCTATGCCTCCTTCTCCCTCGTTCCCCCGGACCGCCGCATCCTGACCGTGGAGTACAAGATCAACTTCCTCGTCCCGGCAAGTGGGGACTATCTGGAGTGCCGCTCCCGGGTGATCAAGCCTGGCAGGACCCTCCTCGTGACCGAATCCGAGGTGTATGCGGTCAGGGACGACACGGAAGCCCTGGTGGCAAAGGCCATGCTCACCATGGCCGCGGTGCCGCAAGACAAGGTCCCTGACCCGTAAAGACCCGAAAATCCCCTTCAAATTTAGTCGGTTATCATTTTTAAGCACGCGCCCCCCGGTTCCCAAATTGGGAGGGGTCGGCGTTGGGCCTGACCCCCGATCCCTGACCCCTATACTGCGGCCCCGAATTCTCTCCCCCGGTAGTAAATTTTTTCATCCTTTGTGCCGATCTATGAGACAGCGAAGTTCCAATGAATCCAGGAAGTTGAGAAATGCGGCAATCTCGTGCCCATGGTTGACAAAAATCGTCAAGGGATTTTCTCGAGGGGAAGCCGTGCCTCGAGCCGGTCGGGGCCGGTGCCTTGAACGTGACGCCCAGCGTGGACTGGAAAAGGAATGAGGGTATTCAGAAAGCGTTCTACGCCGATCACCCTGATCGGCAATGATGAGATCTACTTCGTCCTACAGGGAGGCTCGGGCGAAGGGCAGATCCTGGAGTCTTTTCCGTTCGACCGATTGTTGACGGATGAAGCGGACTTGAGTGCCATCCCGGCAGCGTTCCAGGACCAAGTCAATTCGGTCATGGTCGTGCCGGACTATTGGCTTGGAAACATGTCCTTCCCCTTTCAATCGAGGAAGAAGTCGCTGGCGGAGGCGTTTCTCGAGAGGAAGCTTCGAGCCGATTTCCCGGAGATGCCGGAGGTCAAGGATTTCTTCGAGTATTTTTTCCACGAGACCGATCAGGGCGAAACGGCGGTGTACGCCTATTTCCTGCGGGAGCCGACATTCTTCCGGCTGTACGATCAGCTCGCCCGCTGGAACCTGCATCCTCGTCGCATCACGACACCCGCCTTCCTGTGGGAGTCCCAACTCAAGGAGCGGATTCCGGGCTTTCACGAAGGGGGGAAGGCCTTTGTTCACATCCTGTCGAACGAGTGCTTCCTGTACTTCTTCTTTGAAGGGCATTTTCTGTTTTCGAGGCAGATAGCGCTTCCGGAATTCCAGGAGGATTCCTCCGATCAGGTCGAAACACTGACCTATGAGACCCATCAGTCCCTGTACCTCTTCTCGCAGAAGGCCAAGGCAGAGATCGACCGGATCTACACGGCCTCTTTCGGGCACGTGGAGGCCGGAGAGCTGGCCGAAGGCCTCGGGAGGGAAGTCGAAGAAGTCACGGGCCTGGAGGAGGAACTCACACAAGGCTCGACCACGATCGGCCAGCCGGGCCTTTTGAGCGGGTCCTATCTGCCCGATCTTTCCAATTCGCACAAGTTCCTGAGCATCTCTCACAAGCAGATGGAGAAGGAACACCAGTGGAGGCCGGTGCAGAAGGTCGGGATCGCCGTCGGGGTCGTCCTTCTGCTTCTGTTGGCAGGGGAAGGCGTGCTGCTCTGGAAATGGTCGAGGCCCGTCGGGATGGAAACCACAAGCGGGGGCGGTGCCAGGGCGAGGGAAGCGGTGACGGCCCTCCGACAGTACAACGAGGCCCTTGATCTGTTCCTGAAGGAGAGTCAACGGCCTTCGGCCGGCAAAGCGATCATCAATCTGGCCCGATCATTGCCCGAAGATGTCTGGATACAGGAGATGGTCGTCGAGACGGAGCCGACCCCGGGCGTCGCGCTTACCGGGACCGTCAGAGCGGCGAAGCCCAGTCAGTTCCGGGAGACCCTGTCCGAATTACTGGACAGGCTGAACGATCATTTTCAGGGGGCCCGATCCCTCGGCTTGCAGGACATCGATGTTGACACGGACACTTGCAAGGCCGTGGAAGGGGGCCGTACCTGTTTCATTGCTCTGGAATTCGGACTGCCATGATGGATCGCATGAACAAGGGATGGTTGGTCGTGGGAATCATTTGGGCCGCTGCCCTTTCGGTCAACTACTGGAACATCAGCGAGATGTACCGGATCAGGGACGCCAGGGAGCAAAAGGTCTTCCTGACGATGGACGAGCAGTTCCTGCGGGCCTATTCCGGGGAAATCGCGGAGAGCCTGAAGAAGCGGGAGGCCTTTTTTCACTCCGCAGAGGCCCTGAACCTGGGACTGCTGACGGTGGAGAGCGAACTGGAGACACTGGCGGCACAGTACGAGCTGACCGGGGTCAACGTGAAGAGCCAGTTGGACCAGGACACCGGCGGCAGCATCCCCGTGGTGCTTTCGTGTGAGGGGTCCCTGAGAAAGATGGTCGAGTGCCTGGAGGCCCTGCGCAGGGACCGCGCCTACGTGCCGGTTACCAAGGTCACGATCGCGATCGAGGGGCGCGGGGCGCCCGCAAAATTCGAGGTCCGGTTGAACTATCGGTACAGGATCGTCCGTCCGGAGACCCAGACATGAAGATAACCGTCGGAGACAAGCAACGTTCTTTCATCGGTGCCTGGGCGCTGGGGGCCTTACTCGTTCTGGGCCTCAACGGGTTGAACCTGACGAATTTGCTCGATCAGCCCCTCCTCGGGAACTCGAGAGAGGTCAAGGGAATCCGGCGGCAGTGGAAGTTGCTCGAGCAGTTGAGTTCGTTGGCGATCAAGGAGGCAAAGGCCGTTGCCGACGTGGACCTGGATCGCGTCTTCTCCAGGTTCGAGCCCATGTCGGTCCTGAATGTGTGGGACACGGACACGGAAAAGGAGGCGGTGCAGGCAGAAGAGTCCGGGCCGATCCTGCCGATTCTGACGGGAATCTTGAGCATTACGGACCTGAAGGGGAATGTTCGATCGACCGCCGTGTTCCATGGGAAAAGGTATAAGGAAAAGAACCAGGTGCAAGGCTTCAGGATCGAGAAGATCGCTGAAGAGGGTGTTTATCTGACCAAGTGGGGGACGAACTGGTTCGTCCCGGCGCCTGAGGGCGAGTTCACTTCTATTAGGAAGGACCTCGACTAGATCCAGGTAGGAGCGATCATGAACTTTCTGGTACGCAATCGGCTGTCCCTTCTGGTGATCTGTGTACTCCTCGGGGTCGCGGCCGGATGCTCGGTCCCGGTGACCGGGCCGAGACCGGTGGTGCAAGACGATCTCGACACGATCACGAAGACAGATCCGAACGCCATGCTCAAGGAAGAAATGAACAGGCTGCGGGCGGCCCCCGGGCCTCCCCCCTTTACCGAGAAGCTGGAGCCCGTCAAGGACGAGATCCTCGAGGAGACAAAGCTCTACTCCCTCACCTTCGACGAGGCCCCCCTGGGGGAGGTGCTGAGTGCGCTCATCCACGACACGGACATGAACTTCTCGGTGGAATCGGGCGTGGACCTGAGCCGGCCGGTCACGGTTCACCTGAAAACCGTTACCTTTGTCGAGGCGCTGAACATGGTGGTCATCAAGGGGGCGGACTATGCCTGGAAGAAGGAGGATGGCTGCCTGCACATCAACCGGTTCGAAGAGAGGATCTACCAGTTGGACTACCTGGATCTGATCGGCGATACCGAGATCGAAGTGGGGGGGGACATGCTCTCGAGCAGCGTGGAGGACGCGGGTGTCACCGCCAAGTTCCACGTCAAGGGCAAGAGATCGGGCGAGCAGAGCGACG
>JAUWSZ010000371.1 GCA_030609865.1 bacterium
CCCGGGCGACTACCCCGTGCCCGTGAGGATGCCGCGAGGGAAGATGGACCTGGAAGAAGAAGACACGTCTAGCGCCTCCGAGCGGGGCAGAAGACGCAAGCGCGGCTAACGGATTACGCACCCCAGCTCTTCCCCTCCCCTGCTATTTAGGTATTAGGTATTAGGTATTAGCTCCCAGCCACCACTCCCCACTAGAATTATCAATCGTCCTCGTCCTCGTCCTCGTCCTCGAACGGAAGAGAGGGGATTGGGCCAAGCCAATCGGTGACAGCAACAGGAATTAGCAGTTAGCTTTAGCAAGAACGTGCCCCTCTTAGCGCTGATCTTGATCGAGGACGAGGACGACGACGAGGACGAAATACGGAGCGGGATCGGTGGCTGTCCCTGACCCCTCAGTCTTCCGCTCTTCCGATCACCTTGATCCTTTCGCCCCGTTTTGTTAGCCTGTCGCGTGGCCCATTCCACGAAACCTTGCAGATTTGCTATGGAATCACAAAAACTCAAACAGACTCAGCGCATCGTATTGCGCCTCTTCATGAGGGGCTCTCACGAGAACATCAAGCGCATGATCACGAAGCTCCGACCGGCGGAGAGCGCGGAGCTGCTGGCTCACATACGTCGAGCCGACCAGATCCGCTTCCTCCAGCTGCTCTTCGAGGTGCGGATGGCCGCCCCCACGATCCGGGAGCTGCCCACCGAACTCGCCAAGGACCTCATCAACGAGTTCAAAGATGGAACAATCACCGAGATCGTACGAAGACTGTCGCCGGACGACGCCGTAGACCTTGTCGGCTACCTTCCGGAGGATCGCCAGGAACAGATCCTGGGACAACTCACCGAGAAGGAGCGGTGGCCCCTCGAAAGGCTTCGGCTGTACGACGAAGATACTGCCGGCGGCCGGATGACCACCGAGTACATCGCCTTTTCCCAGGAGATGACCACCGCAGAGGCCCTCGAAGAGCTGCGCGAGAAGCACGACAAGAGAGATCTGCTGTATATTTACGTAATCGACGAGGTCAACCATCTCACCGGTCTCCTCCCCTGGCGGAATCTGGTCTTTGCCTCCGGCGAGGAAAAGATCAAGGATCTCATGGTCTACGATCCGGTCAGCATCCAGCCGGACACCCCCCAGGAGGATGTGGCCAAGCTCGTATCGGATTTCGACCTTCTCGCGGTCCCGGTCGTGGACGAAGATCACAAGATCCTGGGCGTCGTCACTTTTGACGACATCATGGAAGTCATGGAAGAAGAGGCCACCGAGGACATGTACCACCTGGCCGGCCTCGACACGGCGGAAAGGGTCTTCTCCCCGGTCAGCCGTTCGGTACGGCTCCGGGCCCCCTGGCTCCTCATCAACCTGGGAACGGCCCTGCTGGCGGCCCTGACGGTTGCGCTCTTCAAGGAGAGCATATCCAAGTTTGTAGCTCTGGCCGTGCTCATGCCGATCGTGGCGAATGTGGGGGGCAACGCCGGCAGCCAAAGTCTCACCGTGGTCGTCCGTGGTCTGGCCCTCGGGGAGCTCGAATTTGCGAGCCGCTGGAAGGCAATCTTGAAAGAGGTATCTGTCGGCTTCTGCACCGGGTCGATCAACGGGCTGATCATGGCACTCATTGCTTACATCTGGTACGGGAACTTCTGGCTTTCCCTCATCCTGTTCGTTGCCATGATCGCCAACATGCTCCTGGCAGGCCTGTTCGGAGCCCTCGTCCCGTTGCTTCTGAACTGGGCAGACAAAGACCCTGCCCTCGGCTCCCACATCCTCGTCACCACCGTGACGGACGTGGGGGGATTTTTCATCTTCCTGGGCCTGGCCACCGTCCTGATGGGCTACCTGAACATACCCCTTTAGAGTCTTTCATCGGAACATCTACGTGTTTTGCGTAGATGTTGGGAGAACCTCCGTATCGGCGAATTCAACAAGGCGCAAGCCGCGTCAGGGAGTAAGGGATTGATGAAAGACTCGATCCTCGACAGGGAAGCAGAGATCCGGAAACGAGCGGAGAAGGCCGGACAAGGCCATCTCTTCGCCTGGTGGTCGCAACTTGACCAGGCTGAGCGGGCATCCCTGCTCGAACAGGTAGATGCAATCGAGTTTCCCCTCCTGGAGTCTCTCGTCAAAGGCCTGGTCATGCATCCCCGGGAAGAAGAGGCGGTGACACTCGAGCCCGCTCCGATCATCCCGATCCCCAAGACGGATGCCGAGAAGAAGGCAAGGGAACTTGCCACAGAGCATGGAGAAGCCCTGCTCAGGGAGGGGAAAGTGGCTGCCCTGGTCGTTGCCGGCGGTCAGGGCACCCGCCTGGGGTTCCAGGGGCCCAAGGGCGCCTTTCCCATTGGCCCTGTTTCGACTAAGTGCCTCTTCGCATTCTTTGCGGAACGGATCCTGGCCGCGCAGAGGCGTTACGGGCCCACCGTTCCCTGGCTCATCATGACCAGCCCGGCCAACGATGTGGAAACCAGGGAGTTCTTCGAAGAGAACGACTTCTTCGCTCTCGTTCCGGAGCAGGTCCACTTCTTTGTGCAGGGCACGATGCCGGCCGTGGACAAGAGGGGTAAGATCCTTCTTGCGTCGCGCCACGAGATCGCCCGAAGCCCGGACGGGCACGGAGGAACGCTGCGCGCCCTCGAGAGAGGCGGCGCTCTGGACCGCATGGAGGCGCAGGGAATACAGGAGATCTCCTACTTTCAGGTGGACAATGTGCTGGTCAAGGTGCCGGATCCCGTGTTCATCGGCCATCACGTGCGGGCCGGGGCCGAAATGAGTTCAAAGGTCGTCCTAAAGGCCTATCCCGGGGAGAAGGTAGGCGTCATCGGCATGCGGGGCGGGAAACTGGGCGTCATCGAATACAGCGACCTTGGCGAGGAGGACATGGCCGCCCGCGGCCCGGACGGGGAACTGAAGTACTAGGCCGGCAACATCGCCATCCACATGATCAAGGTGGCATTCGTAAGGAGGCTCGAAGAAGCGGGGATCCGGTTGCCCTTCCATCGGGCAGACAAGAAGGTCCCTTTTATCGACGCAGAGGGAAGGCGCATCGAGCCGGAACGCCCGAATGGGATCAAATTCGAGTCCTTCATCTTCGACGCCCTGGGATACGCGAACAATCCCGCCACCCTGGAGGTCAGCCGGAAAGAGGAGTTTTCTCCGTTGAAGAACGCTACCGGTGTCGCTTCACCGGAAACGGCACAGCGAGACCTGATGGAGACCTTCGCCTCCTGGCTCGAAGAAGCAGGCGTGAAGGTCCCGCGTAACGCGGAGGGTTCCTTGACCGCAAGGCTGGAAATCAGCCCACTCTACGCGCTCGACCGCAAGGAGGCCCTCGAGAAGATCCCCCCGGACCTCACGATCACCGGCGACTTGCTCCTAACGCAAGACTGACTACCCGGTTTGATGTGTACGGTCCCATGTAAGGAGCTGCGGTTTGGACAGCCTGGAACAAGCGCGAGATGCCCTTCGATTGACTGCTGAAAGGCATCACACAGATCTATCGCTGCCCCTCCAAGTCCGGCCGCTCGAACCGGACGAGGCCATCGGCAAGGACGCAGACCCATCCTTCGTGATCAAAAAAGGCAAGGAACGGGTAATCGAGGCCACGTTCCAGGGACATCGAGGCCAGGCCTTCACGGACCGACCCACCTCCTGGTCAGGCACCCTGGGAGACCTGCTGTCCTTGAGCCTCGATGAGATCCCGAACCGTGCCCTCTTCGTGGCCGGCCTCAACGCCGTGCTCTGCGCCCTGGAACAACTCCCCGGAACCATCCACTGCAAGGATGAGGACCCGTCCCGGTGCGGACCTGAGGTGGCCCGGATCCTCTACGAGCGCTTCGGCACGGTCCGCGTCGGCCTTGCCGGGCTCCAACCGGCGATCCTGAAGGCCCTAGTTTCCCAGTTCGGCCCGGACGCTCTTCGGGTGGTGGACTTGAACCCGGACAACATAGGGGAGACGCGTTCAGGGGTTGTTGTCTGGGCTGGAGAAAAGGATCTCTCCCGGCTGGTGGTCGACTGCGACGTTGGCCTTGCTACGGGGTCGAGCGTAGTCAACAGGACCCTCGACGAGATCCTGGAGCATTTCAAACAGGCAGAGAAACCCCTCATCCTTTTCGGGAACACCCTCTCCGGTGTTGCAGCCCTGCTCGGCCTGGAGCGCCTCTGCCCCTTCGGCAGGCCGGGCTCCCCCCCCTCCCCTAAGAGACCATCTTTGCGCCCTTCATGATCTCGTAGCTCCAGATGCTCTGGCGGTAGCCGGGAACGGCGGCTGAAGTGAGGGCCATCATCGGGTAGGAAAACAAGGGATGTC
>JAUWSZ010000020.1 GCA_030609865.1 bacterium
AACATCCTGAACACCTTCGGCTGCAAGGTCGTCCTGGCAACCGATGCCCCCAGGATCCTGCCCCGGGAGGACCATGATACGAGCCAGCGGGTTGCACAGGGCTTGCGGGAGCAGGGCGTGGAGATTGTCACCCGTGCCAGCCTTGAATCGGTCAAGAAAAAGAAGGGCGGTTTTGCCTGCCAGCTCGCCGGGCCGAAAGAGCGAACCGTGGAGGTTGCCAGGGTTCTGGTGTCATCCCGTAGACCCAACACGGTCGACATGGGTCTGGACAAACTGGACATTCAACTCAAAGAGGATGGCACCATCCAGGTAAAGGATACGCTGGAGACCTCTGTCGCCGGGATCTATGCCATAGGGGATTGCACCGGCGGCTGGATGTTGAGCCATGCGTCCTCCTCCATGGCGGTTACGGCCGCTGAGAATGCGATGGGCCAGAGCGGGAAGTTTCCGTTTCACCTGATTCCTCGAGGCAGCTGGACGGTTCCGGAAGCCGGTTCGGTCGGGCTGTCCGAGGAGGAGGCGGAGAAGCAGGGATTGGAGATCGAGATAGGGATCTTCCCGTACTCGATCAACGGGCTGGCAGCGTGCCGCAACGAAGTGGACGGTGCTGTGAAGATTGTCTCCGAAGCGAAGTACGGGGAGATCCTGGGGGTGCACATTGTCGGAGGCGGTGCCACCGAACTCGTGGGTGAGGCGGTCCTGGCCATGCAGCTCGAATGTACGGCACGCGAGTTTGCCCGGAGCATCCGGATCCACCCGACTTTTTCCGAAGCCGTGGTGGACGCGGCCCGAGACGCCGAGAAGTGGGCATTGTATCTACCGAGAAGATGACCTGGAACAAAACCGATGTCTGAAGGTTCGAGCACAACCCCCGAGACCCTCGAAATCCAGGACTGGGGGAATGTGGAGTACGAGGAGGCCCTCCGCCGGCAGCGAGCCATGGCCGAAGAGCGGATTGCCGACAAAGTCCCGGACCGCCTCGTGCTCGTGGAACACCCCCCTGTTGTTACGATCGGCCGAAGCGGGAGTGAGGCGGACCTGCGCCTTCCCGAAGAGACGTTGCAAGAGAAGGGGATCACGGTCAGCCACGTAGAGCGGGGAGGCATGGCCACCTTCCACGGGCCCGGCCAGCTCGTGGCCTACCCGGTCGTCAAGCTTCACGAACAGGATTTGCACCTGTTCCTCAATGGCCTGCTCGGTGCCATGGAAGATGTCCTCGCATCCTACGACCTTCACCCGGAACGGAAAAAGGGACAACCCGGTCTCTGGGTGAATTCCGCCAAGATCGCCAGTGTAGGGGTCGCGGTCCGGAAGTGGGTCACCTTCCACGGGATTGCCGTCAACGTGAACACGGACCCACAGTGGTTCGACTGCATCGTCCCCTGCGGACACCCGGGTGAGCAGATTACCTCCATCGAGCGGGAGCTGGATCGGGCCATCGACATGGGCGAAGTGAAAGACCGTTTCGTTCGAGCCTTTTCAGATCGCTTCGCGTACACCACGGTCTCCCGCACGGAACGCAGGTCATCCAAGCATCCCCCCTGGTTGTGCCTCAAGGCGGCAAATCCGGATGTGGTGGGCAGCATGGAAGAGAAGCTGCGCGGCTGGAACCTGGGAACAGTGTGCCAGAGTGCCAATTGCCCGAATCTCGGAGAGTGTTTTTCCAGAGGCACGGCCACCTTCATGATCCTGGGCACCGTTTGCAGCCGGCGGTGCCGTTTCTGTGCGGTCGACAAGGGAACGCCCAACCCCCCGGATCCGGGGGAGCCGGAACGGGTGGCACAGGCAACAAAGGCGATGGGCCTCGAGTACGTGGTCGTCACGTCGGTGACCCGCGACGATCTGCCGGATGGAGGGGCCAGTCACTTCGCCAAGACGATTCGATGCATACGGGAGCACTGCCCCGAGGCAAAGGTGGAAGTCCTCGTTCCGGACTTCCAGGGGTCCGAGGCCGCCCTCGGGACGGTCTGCGACGCGCAACCGGACGTGTTCAACCACAACGTGGAGACCGTGCCCCGGCTGTACGAAACGGTTCGGCCCCAGGCAGTCTACCGGAGGTCCCTGGACGTCATCGCTTATGCCGCGGCGCGGGGACTCCCGACCAAATCCGGCCTGATGTTCGGGCTTGGAGAAACGTCCCGTGAGATATGGGAGACTTTGAATGACCTGAGACGGGCCGACTGCGCCTATTTGACCCTGGGGCAATACCTGGCGCCCTCGGCGGAACATGTTCCTGTCCAGAGGTACGTACCACCGGAAGAATTTGAAAAATGGGGAGAGACCGCCCGGGCCATGGGCTTCCAGGAGGTCGCTTCCGGCCCCCTGGTGAGAAGCTCTTACCGTGCGGAGGAGTTGTTCGAACAAGACACGTCAACCAATACTCGGTTTTTCGAGGAGAAAGAGAGGAGGTCCTAAGGCGATGAGTCTCACGAAGAAGAAGATGGTCGACCTCTACACCATCATGCTGAGGATTAGGGGCTTCGAGGAGAAGATCGAAGAGTTGGTCATGACCGCAACGATCGGCGGGTTCGTTCACCTGTACGTCGGACAGGAGGCGGTTGCCACCGGGGTGTGCGCCACGCTGACGGACGCGGACTACATCACCAGTACGCACCGGGGCCACGGGCACCTGATTGCCAAAGGTGGAGACGTCAAGCTGATGATGGCCGAGCTCTTCGCCAAGAGCACCGGGTACTGCAAAGGGAAGGGCGGGTCGATGCACATCGCGGACCTGGACCTGGGCATCCTGGGTGCCAACGGGATCGTGGGCGGCGGCGCTCCGATCGCTGTTGGCGCTGCCATGGCAGCCCAGTACAAGGGTACGGACGGCGTGTGTGTCTGCTTCTCCGGTGATGGCGCCTCCAACCAGGGCACGACCCACGAGGCGATGAACCTGGCAGCCGTCTGGAAGACGCCGGTCGTGTTCGTGGCGGAAAACAACCATTACGGCGAGTTCACCTCCCAGGCCAAACACCAGTGCATCGAGTCGATCACCGAGCGGGCGGCCGGATACGGCATCCCCGGGGCGATCGTGGACGGCAACGACCTGGTGGCCGTCTACGAGGCGGCCGCAGAGGCAGTGGACCGGGCCCGGAAGGCCAAGGGGCCGACCCTCCTCGAGTGCAAGACCTACCGCATCAAGGGACACTTTGTGGGAGACCCGGAAGTTTACCGTGAAAAGGAAGAGGTCGAGGCGTGGCAAAAAGCGGACAAAGACGCGATCCTGCGGTTCGAGAAAAAGCTTATCGACACGAAGGCCCTGACCAAGGATAAGGTGAAGAAGATCCGCGAGTCGGTTCAGAAGGAGATCGACGAGGCGGTCAAGTTTGCGGAAGAAAGCCCGGAACCGGACGTGAGCGAGCTTCTGGAGGGCGTGTACGCCTGATGAATAACGGACGGGATACCGGTGGTGACAAGTGTTGTGCGAACAAGAGCATGTTTTGAGATAGGAAGGAGACCGGCATGACAAGTATGAACATGGGGATGGCCATCAACAACGCCCTCAGTCTCGAGATGGAACGTGATCCGAATGTGTTCCTGCTCGGAGAGGATATCGGGCTTGCCGGAGGCGTTCTGGGTGTGACCGCAGGCCTCCATGCGAAGTTTGGCGAGAAGCGGGTTCTGGATACCCCGATCTCGGAGAGCGCGATCGTGGGCGCTGCAGTCGGCGCGGCGGCTGCCGGCCTTCGGCCCGTGGCAGAGTTGATGTTCGTAGATTTCATCGGGGTCTGTCTGGACCAGCTCTTCAACCAGGCGGCCAAGATGCGGTACATGTTCGGCGGAAAGGTAAAGATCCCGATGGTCCTCCGGACTTGCTGCGGTGCAGGTATCGGGGCTGCCGCCCAGCATTCCCAGTCGCTCGAGGCCTGGTTCATGCACATTCCCGGGCTGAAGGTGGTCTTGCCCAGCACGCCGTATGATGCAAAGGGGCTCTTGATCTCTGCCATCCGGGACGACAACCCGGTGGTCTTCCTGGAGAACAAGGTCCTCTACCAGGTCATGGGGGAGGTGCCGGACGAGTCCTACACCATCCCCATCGGCGAGGCGGACATCAAGCGTGAGGGCAGCGACGTCACGGTCGTGGCCACGGGCCAGATGGTGATGCGGGCCCTGGCCGTGGCCGAGAACATGGCCGCTCAAGGCGTGAGCGTGGAGGTCCTGGACCCCCGCAGTCTTTCCCCTCTCGATGAGGGTGCCATTCTGGCGTCTGTGAAGAAGACGCACCGCCTGGTCATCGTCCACGAGGAGGTCAAGTTTGCCGGCTCCGGTGCAGAGATAGCGGCCACGGTCGCTGAGAAGGCCTTCGACTACCTGGATGCCCCGATCCTGCGCGTGGCCGCACCTTTCTGTCCGGTGCCCTTCTCCGGCAAGCTCGAAGCGGAATTCGTGCCCAGTGAGGAGAAGATTACGGACGCAGTCAAGACGGTGATGGAAGGCTAAGGACAGTGGTTAGGGATCAGGGGCCAGGGATTAGGGGTCAGGAGGCGAAAGGTGAAGCGAAATGCCATCCACAGACTCCCTGACTTCCTTCTTCTGATCGTCGTCCTGGCGCTCCTTTTCTGCCGCATGCCGACGGCTCAGGCATCCTGGCTGATCGATGAGGAAGGCTTCCACGCTTCCGTCCATGGCCGGACATCCTGCCTGGAATGCCATGGTGACATCTCCAAGAAGAGGCCCCACCCGGACCTCGCGAACGTCAACAAGGCCCTCGAGGACTTCTTCCGTACCGAGCAATGCGAAGACTGCCACGTGGAGGCCTTCGAGGAGATCGATGAAGGGACCCATGGCGGCCTGACGGACAAGTCCAGCGAGGAGCTGGAGTACTGCATAGGCTGTCATGATCCACATTATTCCTTGTCGACCTCCGCTCGGGAAGCCAAGGTCGACCTCTCCATGGCGGCCGAAGAGAGATGCAGCGCCTGTCACGAGGTTCGAGACGTCCTGCCTGGACTCTCGGAGGAAGACGAGGGCTGCATGGGCTGCCACGGCCGGCTCACGGCCGATGACCCGAAGGCTGCACAGAAGATCAAAGAACTCTGTTATCACTGTCATGGGACGGACGGTGAGGGCCAACGCTCAGGATTGCCTCCCGGGATTGCCCTGATTGACGTGTCGGAGCATCTTTCGGCCCCGCACGGTGAGCTGTCCTGCCTCGTGTGTCATCCGGGCTCCGCACAGTACGGCCATGCCGATCAACCCATAGGCGACTGCCTGCAGTGCCATGTTCGCCACGACGAGAAGGTCACCAAAGCTGCACACCCGACTGTGTCGTGCCAGGCATGCCATCTTGGGGGTGTTACCCCGGTAAGGGATGCCGACTCCGGGCAGGTTCTGTGGCGGATCGACCGCGAGCCCGACGATGTGGCCCGGGTCCATCACATGGTGCGGGCCGGCGACGAAGAGGCGTGCAGGCGGTGCCACGTGAAGGGCAATTCCCTGGGTGCTGCGGCCATGGTGCTGCCGGCCAAGAGCGTGATCTGCATGCCCTGTCATCCGTCCACGTTGTCGGTCAACGATACGACAACGATCGTCTCCCTGCTGATCTTCTTGGTCGGGTTCGCAGGCGTAGGATCCGTGTGGCTTTCAGGAAGTCTCGCGGTAGGAATCGAGCGGAGAGAAGAGAACAGAGTCTTGGGGATCGCAAAGAGCCTTTTGGGCGCACTCTTCTCGGTGCGGCTCTTCTCCATCATCAAGGCGTTGGTCCTGGATGGGCTTCTTCAGCGTCGCCTCTTTCGACAGTCGAAGGCGCGTTGGACGATTCACTCCCTGATCTTCCTGCCCTTTGTGTTCCGGTTCGGGTGGGGCCTGGTCGGTCTGATCACGTCTCTGTGTTGCCCGGAATGGGAAGGGGCCTGGGTTCTCCTCGACAAGAACCATCCGGCCACCGCCTTTCTCTTCGATCTGACCGGGGCGATGGTGATGCTCGGCATCGTCTGCGCGGTCGTGAGGAGGGTACGGAGGCCGTCCGAGGAGATCCTGCCCGGCCTGCCGAGGCCGGATTGGGTGGCCAACGGCCTTCTGGCCGGCATCATCCTCGCCGGGTTCCTGCTCGAGGGAATGCGCATCGCCATGACCGGCAGCCCGCCGGGAGCGGAGTTTGCCTTCGTGGGCTACGGGTTGAGCCGGCTCTTCACGGGTGTTGATCTGACCAATGTCTATGGCTACATGTGGTACGCTCACGCGATTCTCACCGGGGCCTTCGTGGCCTACCTGCCTTTCAGCAGGATGATCCACATGATCACCGTTCCGATCTCCCTGGCCCTGAACTCCGGGTCTGAGCACGGGCACCGCAGAATCCCTTCTCCCCTCTGGGGAGAAGGGACGATAGTGAGTGATAGAGGGGGATCGGGGACAGCCGCTGATTCGAATCGAGGACGAGAACGACGACGAGGACGAGATTGACCCGAACAGAGAAAATCGGGCACGGGCACGGGCACGCACACGGGCACGGGTACGAAAAGGGTTTTGGCGATACAACCCAAACACAAGGGAGGGGAAAGCAGGATGCAGATTCAGGGATACAACATGCCGGATGATCTGTATTACGAGGAGAATCATTTCTGGGTGCGGGTGGAAGGCGACGCGATCGTGATGGGCATGGATGATTTTGCCCAGGACCTGGCCGGGGATGTCGTGTATGTCCAGCTTCCCTTCGAAGGCAAGAAGCTCACCACCGGCAAGAGCTTCGCCCGCGTGGAGTCCGGGAAGTGGGTGGGAAAGGTGTATGCCCCGGTCAATGGCGTGGTGGCCGAGAGCAACGAGGAACTGGAGAGCAACCCGTCATTGATCAACGAGGACTGTTACGGCAAGGGGTGGATGTACAAGATCAAGCCGAACGATATGGGTGAAGTGCAGAACCTGATCAAGGGCGCAGAGGCGGTGGAGAAGTGGCTCCTGGCGGATATCGAGAAACACAAGCAGGACTAGCAATCCCCTTCCGTCATTCCCGCACACGCCGTCATCCCCGCGAAAGCGGGGATCCACTGGCGCAAGGGGCTGAGGGACTCCCGCCCCTGCGCGGGAGTGCCGCAGATTGGGTGTTTTCCGACACCCTCCTTTGGGGAGAAGGTCAGGATGAGGGGAGCCACCCTCACCCTAACCCTCTCCCTCTCGAGGGAGAGGGGATGCAGAGAAGGGGATCGCACACTTGGCGGAGAATAAGAGGCCCCAGCGATGAGCCGAAGAGATGACCGTTTGAGAGCAGGAGCGCCACCCCTGTCCGCGCAGGACAAGGCCCTGTACAACAAGCTGGACGAGGAATCGCCCCGTTTCTTGCGTGCCCGGTACAACCGCATCACCCGATGGGTGATCGCCGACCTGCTGCAGCGGAGTGCCTCCCGAACCCCTGACAAGCCCGCACTCATCTTCGGCGACACGGTCCTGACTTACAGCGAACTCGAAGAGGCCACGAATCGGGTGGCCCACGCCCTTCTGGATCTGGGGCTCGAGCGTTTCGACCGGGTAGCGGTTCTGGCGCACAACACCCTCCACCATGTGCTCGCCTGGCTGGGAACGGCAAAGGCTGGAGGCATCTACCTTGCGGTCAACTATCTGCTTCGGGGAAAAGACATCGCCTATTGCGTCAACCATTCCGAATCGACGGTCTTCATCGTGGAGGATGCACTCCACGACCTGGTGGCGGATGTTCGGAAGGAGATGCCCACTGTCCGGCATTTCATCTGGTCGAATCAGGGAAACGGGGTAGCTGCCCCGGAAGACTGGATCGACTTTGATCCCTGGTGCGCGAGTCAATCTTCCGCAGAGCCAGGGGTGGACCTGTACATCGAAGATCCGGTCCAGATGACCTACACGAGCGGTACGGAATCCCTTCCAAAGGGAGTGGTACTGACCAACCAGTCCCTGATGGCCCAGTACATGGGGTGCATCCTGGAGGGCGAGTTCCGGCAGGATGACGTCAGCGTAAACGCCATGCCGATCTTTCACTGTGCCCAGCGGGACGTCTTCATGACGCCCCTTTTCTGGGTGGGCGCCACCAACGTGATGCTCCCCGTGGCCGAGGTGCCGAAGATCCTCGAGGCAATCGAATCCCATCGTGCGACCGTGTTCTTCGCGCCCCCCACCGTCTGGATCGGGATGCTGCGCCATCCGGACTTCGAGAAGAGGGATCTCTCCTCCCTCCGGAAGGGCTACTACGGGGCATCGATCATGCCGGTCGAGATTCTGAAGGAAATACAGCAGAGGCTTCCCTCGTGTCAGCGTCTCTACAATTTCTACGGCCAGACCGAGCTTTCCCCGTACCACACCCTGCTCAAGCCGGAGGATCAGCTTCCCAAGGCCGGCTCGGCCGGGAAGAGCGGGATCAACATGGAGACCGTCCTGATCGACGACGACGGAAACCAGGTCGCGGAACCGAACGTGCCGGGCGAGATCTGCGGCCGGGGCCCTCATGCAATGCTGATGTATTTCAAGGACCCGGAGAAGACGGAAGCCGCCATGGCGGGTGGGTGGTTCCATTCCGGGGATGTGGGCGTCTATGACGAGGACAAGTACGTGACGGTGGTGGACCGGAAGAAAGATATGGTGAAGACCGGCGGCGAGAATGTGTCGAGCCGGGAAGTGGAAGAGGTGATCTACAGGGTGCCGGGCGTATCCGAGGTGGCGGTCATCGGCCTGCCTCACCCGAAATGGGTGGAAGCGGTGACTGCGGTCGTCATCCCGAAGCCCGGGGAGAAGATCGACGAAGGCGAAATCATCGCGTACTGCAAACAGGAACTCGCCGGTTTCAAGGTCCCGAAGGTCGTGGTCGTTGCCGACGAACTGCCGAAGACGCCGACCGGAAAGATCCTCAAGCGGGATCTGCGTAACGCATACGCGGATCGAATAAAGACGTAGAAAAGGCGAAAGGCGAAAGGGCAAAGGCCTAAGGAAGGCGAAAGGCAAACGGTGAAAGGTAAAAGGGAAGAACCGACGATAGGGGGAAGGGCTGGGAGCTAAAGGCTAACAGCTAACAGCTAAAGGCCAAAGGAAAGGGGTCAGGGGTCGGGGATCAGGGGCCAGTCCCCGCCCCACGGCCCCGGAAAGTGGCTCGAATGCTAGGAGGGAAGCAGGGGCGAGGGCAACGAGCGACGGAACGTTCGCAATTGGGGATATTGCGAGGAGCATCGGCTGAGTAAGTCGGAGCGGAGCGGAGATTGTGAGGACCTGCGGCGACGCGGCAATCCCCCAGCACCGCAGCGCGTTCAGCCGGGAGATTGCCACGCCTGCGGCTCGCAATTTCCACAAATGTGGGACGCGCTCCCATGTGACGGAGAGTCAGAAGTTGTCCACTAGAGACTACAGCATAATGGAACTGATCCAGGCGCAGGCATGCACTTCCTGCTGCCTGTGCGCGGACGTTTGTCCGGCGGTCGCGGCCGGCAAGGACGCGCACCTCTCCGGTGTGTACCGCCTGGATGAATTGAACAGGATCAATCGTGCGAGGACCGGCCTGCTGAGGCGAATCTTCCGGAATCAGGCGCCCACCCTCGAACAGCTGAAAGAATTCAGCGACACGGTCTACCGCTGCACCCTCTGCGGCCGGTGCCAGGAGGTGTGCCCGGCAGGGATCTCTTTGAAGGACATCTGGGTCTCTCTTCGCCAGGACCTCGTCCATTCGGAGGCATACCCGAAGAAGGTGGACATGATCCGGGAGAACCTGGAGGAGAGCCACAACGTCTTTGCCGAGGACAACGATGAGCGGGCCAACTGGGTGGAGGACATGCCCGACGCCCCGGAGCACGGATACATCAAGGAGCGTGCCGAGGTCGTCTACTTCACCGGATGCGTGTCCGCCTACTTCCCGATGGCCCAGAACATTCCGATCGCCCTCACAGAGATCCTCGAGGCCGCGGAGGTGGACTTCACCCTTCTGGGCGGAGACGAGTGGTGCTGCGGGTTTCCACTCCTCGGGGCAGGCCTCCGGGAGCGGGCAAGGGAGTACATCGAGCACAACCTGGAGGCGGTCCGACAGAAAGGGGCAAGCCGGGTCGTGTTCGCATGCCCGTCCTGCTATCAGATGTGGCAGGAACACTATCCCCGGGAGTTCGCCGTCTCCCATGTGACCGAGTTCCTGAAAGAACTGCTCGCGAGCGGACGTGTGCTCCTGGACGAATATCCCATGACCGTGACCTACCACGACCCGTGTGATCTGGGGCGGGCTGCCCGAGTGTTCGAGGCGCCACGGGAGATCATTCGCTCCATACCCGGTGTAAAGCTCGTGGAGCTCCCGTCCAACCGTGAGAACTGCCCGTGCTGCGGCGGAGGGGGCAACCTGGAGATGATCGATGCAGACCTCTCCAGGGATATAGCCAAGCAGAAGGTGGAAGAGGTCCTGAAGACCGGGGCAGAGGGAGTTGTCACGGCCTGCCAGCAGTGTGTGCGGACGATGAACACCTATGTGAGGCGAAACAAGATCTCGCTCAGGGTCCTGGACATCGTCCAGCTCGTGCGACTGGCCATGAAGGAATAGCGCCATGGAGACATTGCGACTCCTCGATACGCCGCCCATGACGGCTGCCGAAAACATGGCCCTGGACGAGGCGCTCCTCGAGCTGAAAGGCAGGGAGGCCACACCCAACACGGTTCGCTTCCTCCAATTTTCCCCGCGAGCCATCCTTGTCGGTTTTCACCAGTCCGTTGCCGAGGAGGTACGCACCGAGTACTGCAAGGCCCATGGCATTCAGATCAACCGCCGGATCACGGGTGGAGGCGCCATCTTCTTCGATGAGAGCCAGCTGGGCTGGGAGGTGATTTGCGACAAGGGCTTTTTCGATCTCAGCTTTGTAAACGACAAGCTGTTCAAGGCGTTGTGCGATCCGGTCATAACGGCTCTGGCGCAATGGGGGCTCGAGGCCGCCTTTCGGCCGCGTAACGATATCGAGATCGCGGGCCGCAAGATCTCCGGTACGGGCGGAACCGAGTCCGAGGGCGCCTTCCTGTTCCAGGGAACGATGCTCGTCGATTTTGATGTGGACACCATGCTCAAGGCCCTCCGCATACCCGTGGAGAAGCTCAAGGCAAAAGAGATCGATTCGGGCAGGCAACGGGTAACCTGTCTCCGTTGGGAATTGGGGCGCGTACCCCCCCTGGAAGAGATCAAGGAGGCGATGCGGTTCGGGTTCGAGAAGGGGCTACGGATCAAGCTCGAGCCGGACGGGCTGACCGGAGAGGAAGAAGACCTCTTCCGGGAGAAGCTCGAGTACTTCGAATCCGAGGACTGGATCGATCAGGTGAGGCCGGAATTTCAGAGGACCGAGACCGTGCAGGCCGCCTACAAGGCGGAGGCGGGCATGGTCCGGTTCACCCTGGTGGTCAACCTGGCTCAAAGACGATTGAAGGATCTGTACATTACCGGGGACTTTCTCTCCTTCCCGACCCGTGCGCTCAATGATCTGCAATCGATCCTCCTGGGAATGCCTCTCGACCGGGATCAGGTCCGCAGTCGCGTGAGGGAGTTCTTCGATCAGGGTAGGATGCGTATTCCCGGGATGACCTGCGAGGATTTCCTGAAGCCACTGGATCATGCCTTCGAGAAGATCGAGATGGCATGGAACGATTGAAATGTGACATCCTGGTCGTGGGCGCGGGCCCTGCCGGGTCCTCGGCCGCCCGTGCCGCAGCAAGAAGGGGGCTGGAGGTCCTGGTGGTAGAGCGTCGGGACACGATCGGCGTGCCGGTTCAGTGCGCCGAATTCATACCGGCACCCCTTCTGGGAGAGATCGACCTGGCACGCGACTTTGTCGTGCAGTCCGTCTGCGAAATGCGCACGATTCTGCCCGACGGCGAAATAACCGTGATGCGGTCGCCCGGGTTCATGATCCGGAGGGACCTGTTTGACCAGTCCCTTGCACGGGCCGCGGAAGAGGAAGGGGCAAGGTTCCTTGCCTCCACCCGGGTCCTGCGCATGGAAGAGGGGGCGGTGGTCGTGAGGAGCAGTGGGGAGGCCGGGGAAGAAAGCGTCGCGGCCAAGGTGATCATCGGCGCGGACGGCCCCTGTTCCACGGTCGGCCGATGGATCGGGTCCGAGAATCGTAACCTGATTCCGGCCGTGCAGTGGAGGGTTCCCCTGGTGAGCCCCATGGAGCATACAGAAGTGCATTTCCACGAGGAGTTCTACGGGGGATACGGGTGGCTCTTCCCGGTGGGCCGAGAGGCAAACGTGGGGTTGGGAAGGAAACGAAGAAATGCCCACGACGAGGGAATCGGCAAGGTTCTGGAGCGCTTCGTTTCACGATTGGCGGAAGAGGGCAAGGTCGAGCAGCGACCCATCAGGACCACGGCAGGGTGGATCCCGGCAGAAGCGGCCCGCAAGGTGACCCGGGGGGATGTCCTCCTCGTCGGAGACGCCGCAGGCCATACCCATCCGATAACGGGTGCCGGCGTGTCCCAGGCCGTAATCGGGGGACGGATGGCCGGCAAATGGGCTGCCCGTGCCGTGGAGACCGGAGACCTGAGCCTGCTCGGTGCCTACGAAGAAGAATGGCGAGAGCTGTTTGGGGATGCCCAGGCAAGAGCGCGCCGCCGCCGGAAGTCGCTCGAAGAAAATTGGGACCGCCTGGAGACGGCAGTGA
>JAUWSZ010000633.1 GCA_030609865.1 bacterium
ATGGCCCCGGTGGAGTCCACCGCAATCGAGCACAGCCTCCCTGGAGGCCAGAAGAACTACGAACAACAGCGCAAAGCTTGCCCTTTTCATGCGTCTCTCCCCTCTGCTTTCGCATGCAGTCAAAATCGATTTCTAACCATCCTAACATGACGCAGGCCCGAGAGACAGAAAAAAGTCGACAGAAGACGCCCCCGAAAGACCCTGAGAACCAGAGCAGAGAAAAATCCGTCTAATCTGATAGGGGAATTGTGTTGGATTCTAGAAGGACCACGAACATCGCCTCAACCGCCCAACAAAAACCTCGGCGATGACGGGAGACAGCGAATGAAGACCCGAGAGGAGAGCGAAGAGCGAGTGGGCTCGACGTTTCCGGGGCCGGCCGGGTCCCGGAGGCGGGCCCTGTTGGCGAAGATCCACATCGCCGCGAAGGAGCTGGGGATTTCAGCGGCGGACTATCGGGCCCTACTCATGGGCCGGTTCGGAGTGCCCTCCGCGGGGAATCTCTCGACACGGGAGATGGAGAGGCTTCTCCAGCACTTCATTGGCCGCGGGTGGCGGCCCAAGGGGCGGAGCGATCGAGGGGCCTCCTTTGCGGCGAGGCGACGGCGGAGGCAGGTCTTCGCCCTTCAGTTCCGGGCCCGCGAAATCCTCTCGCAACTGGAAGACGGCGACGAGCGACGATTGCAGGGCCTCTGCGAGAAGATCTGCGGGTCGAAAGACCTTGCGTCGTGCCGGGATATTGGAAAGCTGCGAAGGATCCTGGCCGTGCTGGCGGGCATAAGGAAAGGCGAGTCAAGCTGCGGAAACACGATCCACTGAGGCCGTTTACCGATCAGGGAAACCCTCCTCTCCGGCTTCGATTGCCCTGTTACGAAAGGGTTTTTGCAGCTGCGATCCTTGACCATCGTTCCCGCCTTGCATATACTGTGCATTTCGCTGAGAAGGACTCTTACCTATCCTCTCCGGGACCCATCCTCGCGCCACGGCGCTCGCGATCCGGAGACGGCCCCGACATGGAATTGGAGGAAAAGATGAACTGGGTTGTCAACACCCTGAAGGCTGCGATCGGGAAGAAGCTGATGATGGCCGCGACCGGCCTCGCATTCTGTGGGTTTCTCGTCGTCCATCTCATCGGAAACCTCACGCTGTACGGAGGGAAGGACCTCTTCAATTCGTACGCGGAGCATCTGCATTCGTTGGGGCCCCTGGTCACGGTGTTCGAGCTTGGGCTGCTCGCCCTTGCCATCGTGCACGTCCTGACCGGGCTGACCCTGTTCTATCAGAACTGGCGGGCGAGACCGGTCGGGTATTGCGTGAAGAAGAGGGCCGGAGGCCGAACGATCGGTTCTGCCACGATGCCGTATACGGGCATCCTCCTTCTCGCGTTCGTGACCTTTCACCTCATCAATTTCCATTTCGTGGACAAGGCGGATCGGACGATCTTCGAGATCGTTGCGAGTGCCTTTGCCCAGCCCTGGTATGTTGCCCTCTATGTTCTTGCCATGATCGGGGCGGGGATTCACGTGAGTCACGGGTTCTGGAGCGCCTTCCAGACCGTGGGTGCCAGCCACCCCAAATACATGCCCCTCGTTCGCTCCGTGGGGCTCCTGTTCAGCCTGATCGTCGGGATCGGCTTCGGCGCGATCCCGATCTACGTATATGTCGTCGTCACCTAAATGCGGCTTACGCCGCAAGGTCAAAGTCGAAAGGGTCAAGGTGAAAGAACAAAGGGGTCAGGGGCCAGGGATCAGGCCCCCCGCCCGCTTGCGCGCCCGAGCTCGAACAAACAGGACTCTTGCACTTTCGTCTTTTCCCTTTCGCCTTGCTCAATTTTCCGATATGGAGGTTGTGCCAACATCTACGCAATAAACGTGGATGTTCCGATGAAAGACCCTAAGGGAAAGGGAACATCATGGAGCTTGATGCAAAGATCCCGAGCGGCCCGCTTGCAGAGAAATGGGATCGTCATCGTTTCGAACTGAAGCTGGTTAACCCCGCGAACAAGCGGAAGTACGACATCATCGTTGTGGGCACAGGGCTTGCCGGGGCCTCCGCATCTGCAACGCTCGCTGAGCTTGGCTATAATGTGAAGACCTTCTGCATCCAGGACAGCCCCCGGCGGGCGCACAGCATCGCCGCCCAGGGCGGAATCAACGCCGCCAAGAATTACGCGAACGACGGCGACAGCATATGGCGTCTGTTCTACGACACGATCAAGGGGGGCGATTTCAGGGCGAGAGAGGCGAACGTCTACCGGCTTGCCCAGGTCAGCAACGCGATCATCGATCAAGGCGTTGCCCAGGGGATTCCCTTTGCCCGCGACTACGGCGGGCTCCTCGCGAACCGGTCCTTCGGCGGGGCCCAGGTCTCCAGGACTTTCTACGCGAGGGGGCAGACGGGGCAGCAACTTTTGCTCGGGGCCTACAGCGCTCTGATGCGCCAGGTGGGGGCGGGCAAGGTCAAAATGGTTCCCCGCCGGGAGATGCTCGATCTCGTCCTCGTGAATGGCCAGGCAAGGGGGATTGTCGTACGGAACCTGATCACCGGCGAGATCGAAAGCCATTCGGCCCACGCCGTCGCCCTCTGCACCGGCGGGTACGGCAATGTCTACTTCCTTTCCACAAACGCGATGGCCTCGAATGTCACGGCCTGCTATCGAGCCTATAAGAAGGGCGCCCTGTTTTCCAACCCGTGCTTCACCCAGATCCATCCCACGTGCATCCCGGTCCACGGGGACTATCAGTCCAAGCTGACGCTGATGAGCGAGAGCCTGCGGAACGACGGACGCGTCTGGGTTCCCAAGAATCCGGGCGACAAGAGGCCTCCCAGGGAGATCCCCGAGGCGGAGCGCGACTATTTCCTCGAGAACAAATACCCGAGCTTCGGCAACCTGGTCCCCCGGGATGTGGCATC
>JAUWSZ010000213.1 GCA_030609865.1 bacterium
AAGAGAAGGAGTCGAACCATGGCGCAGACCGAGCAGAAATACTTTGACATGGACGTGGAACCCATCCTCAACACCCCCCAGATGCGGGACATCCAGTGGGAGAAACTGAAAGAGACCCTGAAATACTTCTACGAGAAGGTCCCCTTTGATCGAAAACGAATGGAAAAGGCAGGAGTAAAGCCGGAGGATATCCGGTCTTTCGATGACTTTGCACGGGCGATCCCGTATGCCGGGCAACCGGAGTTCCGGGAGCTCATCGAAGAGACCGGAGAAGACATGGACCGGTTCTTCCTGGAGCTGTTCGGAAAGGAGCGTTACGAGGATCTCTATCTGCTCACGACCACCTCCGGCACGACGGGCATCCCGACCCCTTATCCGATCTTCAAGAAGGCCCTTTCGAGGCAGGCGGATATCTTCGCGCGAATCGGGTGGCGAATCGGGCTTCGACCCGGCGACCGGATGGGGCTCTGCTTCGGCCTGAGCATGCATGCGGCAGGGACCCCTGCCCTCTTCTGGTACCAGAAGGTGCCCGGGCTCACACTCATCCCTATCGGGGCCGAGGCCGGGACCGAACGGATCCTGAAGCTCCTCAAGCTCTTCAAGGTGAACGTCTTCACCGGCACGCCTTCGCTGGCCTTGCACCTGATCGAGCGAGCCCCGGATGTCCTGGGCGAGCCGGTGAAGGACCTCGGGCTCAAGATGCTCCTGTGCGGTGCAGAGCCCGGAGCCGGGATTCCGGAGGTGCGCCAGCGCCTCGAGACCGAGTATGGAGCCAAGGTCTTCGATGTGGGGGCCGGGTACGGGTGTTCGTGCGATCATCCTGTCTATCAGGGTATGCATTGGGTGGCGGACGATTATTGTTATTACGAATTGGTGAACCCGGAGACCAAGGAACCGGTCCCGATGGAGCACGGTGCCACGGGCCTGGCCGTGTTCACGCCTATCGAACCGGAGCACCCCCTGTTCTTCTTCAACTTGCGTTTCACCTTGAACGACATCCATCAGGTTTTCACGGATCCTTGTCCTTGCGGGCTGAGCGGGTTCCGGTCCAAGCTCGTTGGCCGGGCCGATGACATGCTCAAGGTCAAGGGGGTTCCCGTGTACCCGGCGGCCATTCAGGGATTGATCAACGGCTTCGTCCCCCGCGTGACCGGCGCCTTCCGGGTCGTGCTCGACGAACCGCCCCCACGGGTGGTGCCTCCGCTTAAGCTGAAGATAGAATACGGAGAGGGAATCCAGGAAGGGGACCTGCCCGGCCTCGAGAAGGAAATCCTCGCGAAGATGCACAGTGAAGTGAAGATAGGGCCTGCCATCACCCGGCTCGAGCCAAACACGCTCGAACGGGCGACCAAGAAGACCCAACTGCTGGAGAAGGCTTACGAGGAGAAGTAGACATACGGCGTGGGTGCGGGCCAGAGTGGACGGTGCAGTCCTGTCTGTCTGTCCGGTACAATGGTATTCTGAGTTCTTGTCCTAACTCCAGTCTATTTGCGTTCCGTTCAGAGACTTGACCAGGAGTAGCAGAACAGTGTAAGAAGAACATCTGTACCCAAATCCCGGCGAGATGCGCCGAGGTAGTCACCATCCCGTTGAGTCGAACCTGGAGGGCACCTGATGAGGCAGTTTCAAGAAGCGAGGCGAAGGCCGAGAGGAAGCGCACTAATCATTATCATGTCGTGTCTGCTGTTCTATTCTCTTCCGGCCCACGGGGAGAGTGGCGAAGGGTTGCTCACGCCTGAGGAAATCCGGGAGAACGTCTACTGTTCCGTGATGATCACGGATTCGGATTACCTGATGGTTGGGGACCGGGGCCGCATGTACCGGTCGGGGGACGGGGGAAAGTTGTGGGAGAAGATCGCCAGCGGGGGACGGGCGCCCTTGTTTTCTGTTAGTTTTCCGGATGCGGAGCATGGATGGGTTTGTGGCAAGGGGGGGTTGATCCTTCACAGCTCGGATGCGGGCAAGACATGGAAGCCGCAGATGAAGGCCGTCGAGCGGCATTTGTTCAGCATCTCTTTCGCGGATACGCAACAAGGATGCGCGATCGGCGACTGGGGCGCGGTGGTGGCCACGTCGGATGGGGGGAAGACCTGGAAAGACGCGACCCTGGACGAGGATGTGAATCTCTACGGCGTGTGCATTGCCGGGGGTGGCATGGGGTACATGGTGGGCGAGTTCGGGCGGATCTTCCGGACCGAGGACGGGGGTCTGACCTGGGCGGAGATCACCTCCCCTGCGGAGCAGACGATGTTCAGTCTGAGTCGGCACGACGGTTCCTGGTTTGCCGCGGGCCTGGACGGGGTGATCATGGCGTCGTTCGACAACGGCCAGAACTGGGAGCGGATCGAGACAGGGATTAAGGAGTCGTTGTACGGGATAGAGGTGCGGGGCGATGTAGGTTGGGCCGTTGGGGACGTGGGCACGGTGCTCGCCACCTCGGATGGAGGTCGGAGCTGGCGGCACGTGGAAGTCCCGGTAAAGAAGCGGCTCTATTGGATAGGCACACTGAGTTTGAGCAAAGGAAGTGGAAAGGCTGGATACGGCGCGGGTGCAAACGGGCTGTATGTCGGGATACAGGAAGGCGAACTCATCTGGTAGCAAGAACGGGGGAAGAGAGACCATGGCCGAACGCAGGACCACTTTAGAGGGATACATCCGGTTCTTGTTACGGAACCGGCTAGCGGTGTTGTTGCTGGTGACGCTGGTGACGGGGATTTTTGCCTATGGGGTTTCTTCGTTGAAGATCGCCACCGACTTCTTTGCCCTGTACCCGCCCAAGCACCCGTACATCCAGTTGTATAAGGAATACCGGAAGATGTTCGGCTCCGCCAATGTGTTGGTCTGTGCGGTGGAGGTGAAGGAGGGGGACATCTACAACCTGGATACCATGGGCAAGATCGACCGGATCACCCAAGGGTTGCTGGAAACCGAGGGGTGCAATGCGACCCAGGTGATCTCGCTCACCCATCCGAAGTTGAAGAACGTGAACGTGACGAGCTGGGGGATCCAGATACGGCCTGTGATGTGGCCCCAATTTCCGCAGGACGACGCCGATTTGGAGCGGATCCGCAAGGCGGTGTATGCGACCGAGGGGATCCGCGGGTTCTTCGTGTCTCCTGACGACAAGGCGGCTGCGATCATGGCCGGCTTCTGGGAGGAGGGTGTCAATCCGATCAAGCTCTACGCGCGGATCCAGGAACTGACCGCGCAGGAGACGGACGAGAACACGAACATCTACTTTACGGGGTATCCCGGGCTGTATGCGTACATCTATGATCTGCGGGGGCAGGTCTATACGGTGTTAACGGCCACCATGGTCTTGATGGTGATCCTATTGGGCTGGTATTTCCGCACCTGGCAGGGGGTGGTACTGCCCGTTCTTTCGGCGGTGATCAGTGCGATCTGGGGCTTGGGGTGTGCGAGCTTCATGGGTTATCCGCTGGACCCGCTCGTGATGGTCGTTCCGCTTATCATCACGGCTCGCGCCTTGAGTCATTCGGTGCAGACGATGGCGCGCTATCATGAGGAAATCCTGGCGGTGGAAGACCCGGTGAAGGACAAGGAGACCGCTATACTGAAGGCTTATGGGGAGCTGGTCACGCCGGCCACGTTGTCGATCATCACGGACGGCCTGGGGGTGTTGTTGATCTCGATTGCCACGATCCCGATCATGCGCAACCTGGGTTTTTTCTGCTCCTTCTGGATTGTCTCGATGTTCGTGAGCGTGCCGACGCTGAATCCCGTGCTGCTCTCTCTTGTTCGTGCACCCAAGCCCGGGCGGATCGCTCACGAGACGCAGGGACGCTTCTACAAGTACCTGGCCGGCATCCTGGTCAAGCCGTCGGAGGGCAAGAGTCGGTGGGTGGTAGCGGTACTGATTGTGCTGGTTCTGGTGATTGGGGGCCGGTATTCGACGAATCTGAAGGTGGGGGACACGGAGGCGGGAGCGGCCCTGTTGTTCCCGGATCATCCGTACAACGAGGCCTTCCGGTACTTCAACCGCACCTTTGTGGGGGCCACGCAGCTGGTGATCATCGCGGAGGGCAAGGAGAAGGGGGCCATCAAGGATTACGAGAGCCTGCAGGCCATGGAGGATTTGCAGCGGTTCATGGAGACCGACGGGGGTGCCGGGGGTACGCTGACGTTCACGAACATGATCAAGCGAATCTACCGGATGTTCCACGAGGGGCATCCAAAGTGGGAGATGGTCCCGGAGACCGTGGAGCATCTGGGGCAGATCGGGTTCCTGATTGCCTCGAACACGTCTCCTGGGGAGATGGACCGCTGGGTGGATTACTCGTGGACCAACGGTACGATTACCTGTTTCTACAAGGATTACAACAACGAGTTGATTCACGATTGCATCGCCAAGGCCCAGGAGTTCATCGACGCGAACCCGGTCGAGAAGATCCGCTTTCGGCTGGCCGGGGGGTTGTTGGGAATCCTGGCGGCCGTGAACGAGGAGGTGGAGTGGTCCTACTGGGCGTCGTTGATCGCGGTCTTTACGGTGGTCTTCGTCTTGTGTATTCTGACCTTTCGGTCCTTCACGGCAGGCCTTATCTTGATCATACCGCTTGCGATTTCGCAGGTCTTGTCCGAGGCGTTCATGCTGTGGAAGGGAATCGATCTGAACATCAACTCGCTGCCCGTGGCCGCGATTGCGGTGGGCATCGGGATCGATTACGGGATCTACCTGCTGGCCCGGATCTCGGAGGAGTACGAGACGTCGGGAAGCTACGCTGTGTCGAACCGAAAGGCGGTGGAGACCACGGGCAAGGCGATCATTTTCACGGCGACTACGCTGATCGCGGGCGTGGTCTTCTGGGTCTTCATCGACCTGAAGTTCCAGGCCGAGATGGGCCTGCTTCTGGGGCTTCTCATGTTCCTGAACATGGTCAATGCCCTGGTGTTCATACCTACCCTCGTGACGATTTTCCGGCCCAGGTTCGTAACTACCAGGAACGTCTAGCCCGGCTGCCATGGAGGAGATTTGGGCCTATGTAGAGATCTCCGGTGAGAAGATCCTGCGGGGTTCCCAGGAGGCGCTGTCCGAGGCGGTCCGGCAAGGCAGACGACTCCGCGGCAGGACGACAGCCCTCATACTCGGTCACACGATTCCGAGAGAGGTCCTCGACGCAATCGGCAGGTACGGACCCGACCGGCTCCTCGTCATGGATGAAGAACATCTGTCCGAGTACGGAACCGAGCCGTACGTTGGTTGCATCGAGACCCTTCTTCAGGAACACAAACCGGATGCCTTCCTCCTTGGCAACTCGGTCGTTTCCAGAGATCTCGCCCCACGGGTGTCCGCCCGTCTGAAATGCAGCTTGATGACCGAGGCCACGTTTCTCAACCCGCAAGACGGAAGGTGGATGGTGACCCGGTCCGCCTACCGGCCGCATGCCTCGATGATTCTTGCGCCCAGGCAGGAGGGCCTGCAGATCATCACCCTCGCCCCCAAGGTCATGGACAGCGAAGAGGTCGGCGTGGTCGAGGGTTTTGCCGTCCGGAGGCTCGAGAGCCCGCTACCACTCGGAACGAATGCCGTCAAAATGGAGGAGAAGATCCGCGAGATTCCCTCCCAACTCGACATAAC
>JAUWSZ010000088.1 GCA_030609865.1 bacterium
AACGTGTTCCAGCGCGATCAATCAGGCCTCCCCTCTCCTGCAGGCGGACTTCTTTCCGATTGGTATTGCCTCGTTCATCTTGTAGAATGATATCGAAAAGACTCGTCACCTTCCAGTTCGGCAGGAGACTTCGCTATGGGCAAGAAAAAATCTCCAACGATCTTTGTCGAATCGTATCACTCCCCCCTGGGAAGGATATGGTTTGCCTCCGACGATGCGGGCATCGTATGTTTGCAAATGCCCTCGTCCACCACGAAGGCCGGTTTGCTGGAAAAGATTTCGCGGTATTACAAAAACCCGAATATCGAGGACCGGGGAAAGATCAACGCCGGCTTCCTCGTCGAACTGGACGAATACTTTTCCGGGACCCTCAAGGCCTTCGAGACCCCGGCACGTCCTTCCGGAACGCCCTTTCAGAAGAGGGTCTGGCGGCTGCTCCTGAAAATCCCATACGGCAAGACCAGGTCTTACGGAGACCTTGCCGCTCGCCTGGGGATCCCCAAGGGGCCACGTGCAGTGGGCCAGGCGAACGGAAGGAACCCTGTCGCGTTGTTGATCCCGTGTCACAGGGTCATCGCGAGCGATGGAGGACTGGGGGGCTATTCCGGCGGCATCGAAAACAAGAGGTTTCTCCTGGAATGGGAACGTCGCAACAAGGCCGGCCCGAGCTGATCGCGCCCGCCGGAGACATGGAAAGGCTCGAGACCGCGCTCCATTTCGGCGCTGACGCCGTCTACCTGAGCGGTAAGGTGTTCAGCCTCCGCACCTTCTCGAAGAACTTCACCCTGCCCGAACTCGACGAAGCGGTTCGCTACGTCCATGCCCGCAAGAAGCGGGCCTACCTTGCAGTGAACAGCTTTGTGAAGAACCAGGATCTTGCCCCCCTTCGTTCGTTCCTCGAGGCGGTCTCCACGATGGGCTTCGATGCGGTGATCGTTTCCGATCCGGCCGTTTTCGAACTCTGCCGGGAGACGATGCCCTCCGTGCCCGTACATCTGAGCACGCAGGCAAACACCACGAACGTGCTGTCAGCACGTCACTGGTTCGGCCAGGGCGTCCGCCGGATCATCCTGGCCCGGGAGCTTTCCCTCGAAGAGATCCGGGAGATCAAGAAGGAGACGGGTGGAGAAATCGAGGTCTTCGTCCACGGCGCCCTGTGCATGGCCTATTCCGGCCGCTGCCTCCTGAGCCTCTACCTGGCCGACAGGGACGCAAACCAGGGACTGTGCACCCAGACGTGCCGCTGGCGGTATGCCCTGGTCGAAGAGAAGCGGCCCGGCATATACCTTCCGATCGAGGAAGACGATCAGGGGTCCTACATCCTCAACAGCAAGGACCTCTGTCTCCTCGGCATTCTCCCCGAGTTGATCGAGAGCGGCATCGACGGATTCAAGATCGAAGGCCGGAGAAAGGGCATCCACTACCTGGCGGCCGTCATCAAGGCATACCGCTGTGCCATGGACCGGTACATGGAAGACCCGGTCGGCTACCAGCTGCCTCCGGACTGCTGGGAAGAGATCCAGAAGGTGAGCAACCGGGAGTACACGAGCGGGTTCCTGAAGGGGGAGGAAGCGGGCTCCATCTGTCTGGACGAGGAACGCCCGGACCCGCGGAGCACCCTGGCGGGCGTAATCACGGACCGGGGGAAGGACGGCTGGGTTTCCATCGACGTCCGTGCGCGGATCATGATCGGGGACACACTCGAGCAGATGGGCGCCTCCTTCCCAAACCCCGTGTTTCCCCTCTCCGATATGAAGACTCCGGACGAAGGGGAATGCCGGGAGGCCCACGAAGGAGACCACGTCCGGGTACGGCTGCCCGCCCGGGCCGAACCGGGGGACCTCCTTCGCAAGAGGATTGCCTGAGCCATGGAAATCGTCATCTGGTATTACCGCGTGGATCCGAAGAGGATCGTGCTGATCAAGTCGATGCTCGACGGATACGAAGGCCTTGTCGTGGTCCGGACCGCGGACCCGAAGGAGGGTATCGTCGAGCTGTTGGTCAGCCCGGATTTTGTGGAGGAGATGGAACAGATCCTTGAGGACCTCTCCCGCCAGATATGGATGGAACCTCTCCCAGGGGCGAGTTATCCGTCACCGTTCAGCAGTTAGGTATTAGCTCCCATCCCTTGCCGCCACCAGGACTGTTAATCGTCCTCGTCCTCGTCGTCGTCCTCGTCCTCGAATTCGGGTGCTGGCGCGGGGCGGGGAGCTAATACCTTATACCTAATACCTAAGAGCCTTGAGTGGGGCGGGGACGCGAGTGATCCTCCCACCTGGGCAGGTCCTCATCGGGGCTGATGATCCTTCCCTTCGGGATCACCACGATGCCGCTCTTGGTGACATGGAACCGCTTCCGGTCCTCTTTCAGGTCAACCCCGATGGTCGTTTCCGGCAAGATGTCCACGTACTTGTCGATGATCGCGTTTTTGACCTTGGCCTTCCGGCCGATGTCCACTCCGTCCATCAGTACGGAATCCTGCACAGAGGCGTAGCTGTTGACCCTCACCTGGGCGGAGAGTACGGAACGGACCACACTCCCCCCGCTGATCACGCACCCTGTGGACATGATCGAATCCAGGGCTTCGCCCCGACGGGCACCCTCTCCCGAGTCGGCAAAGACCATCTTCACCGGAGGCAGCTGAGGCTGATACGTGCGGATGGGCCACCGCTGGTCGTAGAGGTTGAACTGGGGGCTCACCGAAACGAGGTCCATGTTCGCCTCGTAATAGGCGTCCAACGTTCCGATGTCTCGCCAGTAGGCGACCTCCTTCTGGTTCTCGTCGACAAAGTGATAGGCGAGCAGCTCCCGTCTGCCAAGCATCTGGGGCAGGATGTTCTTTCCGAAATCGTGCTCACTCTCTTTGCCCGCGTCCGGGATCAGCTCTTCGTAGAGTGTGTTCAGGCTGAAGATGTAGATGCCCATGGAGGCACATACGCGATCCGGCCGGTCCGGGAGGGTCTTGGGCTGGAGCGGTTTCTCCTCGAAACCGACGATGCGATCCTCGGTGTCCAGTTCCAGGACACCGAAGTGCCTGCCCTCCTCTCTTGGCAGATCCACGACCCCCACCGTCACGTCCGCTCCTGAATCGACGTGGGCCCGGAGCATCTTCGCGTAATCCATCTTGTAGATGTGGTCGCCCGCCAGGATCAGGACGTAGTCCGGCTCCTCCCTCTCGATGGTGTAGATGTTCTGGTAGATTGCGTCTGCCGTGCCCCTGTACCAGTGTGTGCCGTACCGCTGCTGCGCCGGCAGGACATTGATATACTCACCCAGCTCGCTGTGGAAGATGTTCCACCCCAGCTTCAGATGACGTGCCATGGAAATCGACTTGTACTGGGTCAGGATGTGGATCTTGCCGATGCCGGAGTTGATGCAGTTGGACAGGGTGAAGTCGATGATACGGTAGACCCCCCCGAAGGGCACCGCAGGCTTTGCGCGATCCCGGGTGAGCGGGTAGAGCCTCTCCCCCTTCCCTCCTGCCATGACGAAGGTCGACAGTTTCCTCAGAACGTTCAGCATTTATCCCACTCCAACCACCTTCCCGGTTGTCGATCACGGGGCGAGGGGTCTGACCCCTTTCCTTTTCGCCATTAGCTGTTAGCTGTTAGCCCTTAGCCTCCCCCCTCATGGCGCTTGGGGTTGGGCCTGACCCCTGACCCCTGCTGTCTTCACCCCCATACAACGAGGCCCATGTCGGCCGAATGCACAAGCAGCGGGTGCCTCGGCATGATCCGCAGCAAGAAGCCGAACTTGCCACTCTCTTTGAACGGGACCGTGGCACGGTAGACGTGCCCATCCTCCCCGGAGGCGCCGTCCGTGGTCATCGGCTCGGTCAACGCCTTGACCAGATCTCCGTCCGCGTCCATCGGGCCGTAGTAGAGGTCCACCCAGACGTCCTCCGGCCTTAGCTGTCCCAGACCGATGCGGGCCTGGATGGGCATCGCCTTGCCGACCGGAATTTCAGCACGGCCGTCCTCGAGTCTCACTTCCTGAATGCGCACCTCTCTCCAATGCCTCTGCACTTTCTGCTTCCACGCGGCAAAGGACTCGGCCGACTGTTTCCTCTCGTGCGCTATCTTCTGATGCAGCACGGCGGCCGGCACGTAGAACCCGTCCACATAATCCTCGAGCATTCTGTGGGTGTTGAAGATCGGACAGAGCATACGCATCGAGGCCTTCATCATCCGGATCCAGTCCCTGGGCGTCCCGTCCCGTGCGCGCGAATAGAAGGCGGGAATCACCTCCCTTTCGAGGAGTTCGTACATGGCGCGGCTCTCGATCTCATCCTGGTATTGCGTGTCCTCGTACTCCTCTCCTGCGCCGATGGCCCACCCACAGCCCGGCTCGTACCCTTCCGCCCACCAACCGTCCAGGATACTCATGTGAAGCGCCCCGTTCGCAACCGCCTTCATCCCACTCGTGCCGCAGGCCTCCATCGGTCTCCGTGGCGTGTTCAGCCAGACGTCTGCGCCCTGAACCATGTACCTCGCTATGTTGATGTCGTAGTCTTCGAGGAAGACCACTCTGTAGCGGAACGTCTCCTCGTGCACCTGCTGCACGATGTTCTTGATGATCGCCTTGCCGGCCATGTCCTGTGGATGCGCCTTGCCGGCGAAAATGATCTGCACGGGGCGCTCCGGGTCGTTCAGGATCCCGGCAAGCCTTTTTGCGTCCCGAAACAGGAGATCCCCTCGCTTGTAGGTCGCAAACCGCCGGGCGAAGCAGATCGTCAAGGCCTCCGGGTTGAGCACGTCCTCTGCGCGCTTGATCTCCGAGGGCAGCTCTCCCCTGCGCTGGAGCTGCTCCTTCACCCGCCTGCGGGTAAAGGCGATGAGCCTCTCCCGCCTCCGCTCGTGGGTCCTCCACAGCTCGGTGTCCGGGATCAGATCCACCCGTTCCCAGACCTTCTGGTTGTCCGGGTCCTCGATCCACCGGGGCCCCAGATAGCGGTTGTAAAGGTCTGCCATCTCCTGGGAAATGTAGGAAGGTATGTGTACACCATTCGTCACCGAGACGATCGGAACATCCCTCTCGGGAATTACCGGCCAGAGGCCCTTCAACATGCCTCGTGAAACTTCCCTGTGGAGCTTGCTCACGCCGTTGCGGTAGTTGGAAAGACGAATGGCCAGCACGGTCATGCAGAAATCTTCCTGGTCGTTGTCCGGATTCTGCCTTCCAAGGGCCATGAAATCGTTGAAAGACACCCCCAGTTCTTCCGCGTACTTCCCGAAGTATTTGCCCATCAGGTCGGGCGGGAAGTAGTCGTTGCCGGCCGCGACGGGTGTGTGGGTGGTGAAAACCGAGTTCGACTTGACCACCTCCCTGGCCGCCTCGAGGGAGAGCCCCTCTCGTTTCATCAGCTTCCGCATTCTCTCCAGGCCGGAGAAGGCAGAGTGTCCCTCGTTCATGTGAACAACCGTGGGCTCCAATCCTAGGGCCTCCAGGGCGAGAACCCCACCCACACCGAGGAGAATTTCCTGCCGGAAGCGCATGTCCTGATCGCCGCCGTAGAGTTGCGCCGTGATCTCACGGTCCTCCGGTACGTTCTCCGGCAGGTTCGTGTTGAGCAGGAAGAGCGCGATGCGACCCACCTGGACCCGGTAGATGTTCACCCGGACCGAACGATCCCGTATGGCGAGGGTGAACTCGACAGGATTTCCCTCGGCGTCCCTCTCCTGCCAAACGGGCATGTTCTCGAAGTCGTTTACGGCATAATATTCCTGCTGCCATCCCTCCTCGTTCAGGTACTGGCCGAAATAACCCTGCTTGTAGAGGAGGCTCAAGCCGACGAGGGGAAGGTTCAGGTTGCTGGCCGATTTGAGGTGATCGCCGGACAGCACGCCCAGCCCTCCGGAATAGATCGGCAGGGCCTCGGTCATCCCGAACTCCATCGAGAAGTAGGCCACCAGGAAGCCCGGATCCAGGCCCTTCTCGAGGTGGAAGCTATAAGGTGTCTTGACATTCATGTACTGGTCCAGGGCCTCCAGGACCCGGTCCATGTGGAGCAGGAAGCTCTCGTTCCTGCCGGCCTCTTCCAACTGCTGCTGGGACATGCTGCTGAGCATGCGAACAGGGTTGTGGTGACTTTCTTCCCAGAGATCCCGGTCCAGCCTTCGCCAAAGCTCGATCACGTTCGGATTCCAGGTGTACCAGAGGTTTCGCGCCAGCCCTTGCAAGGGCTTCAGCTTCTCGGGCAGGGTGGGGACGACCGTTACCGTATGCCATTTCATCGGGCGACTCCTTGTGATTTCAACTCCATACAACCAAGTTTCTCGTACAGCCCGAGGTAGGCCTCTGCCGCCCGGTCCCACGAGAAAGACCGTTCCATGCAATTCGTTCGAAGGCGATCGACAAGCTTCCGGTCCGGGTACAGGTGTACCGCCTTCCGCACCGCCCGGAGCATGGCTCGAGAATCATACGGTTCGAACAGAAAGCCCGTCCCCTCCATCGTGGAAGGAGAGAACTCCCGCACCGTATCCTTCAACCCCCCGGTCGACCTTACCACCGGGATGGTACCGTACCGCATGCTGTAGATCTGGTTGAGTCCGCACGGCTCGTAGCGGGAAGGCATCAGGAGGAAATCGATCCCTGCCTGGATCCTGTGTGCCAGGGGGGTATCGAACCCATACCGGAACATGAATCGTCCACGAAACGCGTCGGACAGCCCCTCGAGTCGGGCCCTGTAACGCTCCTCTCCATCCCCCAACAGGATGAAGTGGGCTCCCATGGCCATCATTTCCGGAAGTCCCTCCAGAAGCAGATCCACGCCCTTCTGGGAGGTGAGCCGGGAGATCATCCCGATGAGGGGCGCCTGCCCTTGCTCCGCCCCGTTTCCCACTTCTTCGAGCAAGGCAGCCTTGCAGGCCTGTTTTCCCTCGAGGGAGTCCGGGCCGTACGGGCAAGGCAAGTGGGGATCCCGGCCGGGGTTCCATTCGTCATAATCCGCCCCGTTCAGGATGCCGTAGAGGTCCTGCTCGCGACCGGCCAACACCCCCTCCAGTCCGTACCCCATCTCCTCGGTCAGGATCTCCCGGCTGTAGCTCGGGCTCACGGTGTTCAGGACATGGGCCGTGAGGAGCCCTGCCTTCAGGAAATTCATCTTGCCCCAGAATTCCATCCCCTCCGCCGAAAAGAACATGTCCGGCAGCCCGGTCCGGGGAAACTCACCGGGCGGAAACACCCCCTGGTAGGCGATGTTGTGAAGAGTCAGCAGAGACCGGGTCTTGTGAAACAGGGCGGACCGACCATATAGATGCCGCAAGTAGGCGGGCACCAGGGCCGTTTGCCAGTCATGACAGTGCAGCACATCCGGGGCGAAGGAAAGGGCCTCGCACAGGGCGAATGCCGCCTTGCAGAAGTAGGTGAACCGGAGAGCGTTGTCCGGGTAGTCCCCCTCCGGCGTTCCGTACAGATGGCTCCGATCGTATAAATCGTCCCGCTGCACGAAGTAGCAGGGAACGCCTTCCTCCATATGGGCTCGCAATACCGTCGCAGGCAAGGCCTCTCCTGCGAT
>JAUWSZ010000638.1 GCA_030609865.1 bacterium
ATACGGGATCGTGATGAGCATGGACGAGGTGATTACCGGGTTTAGGCTCGGGCTGAGTGGTGCGCAGGGACACTTTGGGGTAACCCCCGACTTGGCCACCTTCGGCAAGGCCCTGGCCGGCGGGCTTCCGTTCTCGGCGGTTGTGGGCAAGGCCGAGATCATGGAACAGCTCCGGGACCGGGGCGTGCTCGGCCCGGGCACATTCAACGGGTACCCTCTCGGCGTGCGAGCCGCGTTGACAACCCTGGGCATCCTCGAGAGGGATAACGGCGCCGTGTACGGGGAGATGGAAAGGGTCCAGGGACGTCTCGAGGAAGGCCTGAAGGAGCTGGCCAAGAAGCACGGTGTTCGTATGCGTGTTCAGGGCGCGAGAGGAGTGTTCTTCACTGTTTTTGGAGTTGACGAAGATGCCGTACTCTACTCCGAAGAAGATCTTGCAATCCTGGATCTGGAAGCCATGATCAATTTCTGGGTAGGCATGTTCCAGGAAGGGATCTTGGTCTTGGCGGGTGGAAGATGGTACATGACGATCAAACACACGGACGCTGATGTGGAGAGGACCCTGGAAGCGGCGGACAAGGTCTTCGAGACTCTGTAGCCGGGTCGGCTCGTTCGGCGCCTTTTAGGTCAACACAGGAGGATTGCGCAAAGTGGCCACAGAGATCAAGATGCCCCGTTTCGGCATGACCATGAAACAGGGCAAGCTCTCCAAATGGTTCAAGCAGGAAGGCGACACGGTCCAGAAAGGGGAGTCCCTCTTCGAGGTGGAGACCGAGAAGATCACGAATACGGTGCAGTCGGTTGCCTCCGGGGTTCTCTTCCAGATCGTCATACAGGTGGGTGAAACTGTGCCCGTGGGCGCGGTGCTCGCCATCGTCGCAGAAGAAGGGGAGACGCCCGACCGGATCGAGGGCATCAAGGTCGGCGAGGTGGAGGATGTGGAGGCGGCGCCGGCAGGAAAGGCGGCTCCCGCAAAGGCGGAAGAAGCGCCCGCGGAGAAGAAGTACGTGCTCGCAAGCCCTGCGGCGAAGCGGCTGGCAAAGGAGTTGGGGGTGGATCTTGCGCGTGTTCCGGGTACGGGCAAGGAAGGGCGGGTCACCGAGGCTGACGTTAAGAAATTCCACGAGGAAGGGCCGCCGGCCCCCAGGATCACGCCCGTGGCTGCAGAGATGGCCAGGCAAGTCGGCCTCGACCTCGCAACTATTGAAGGGACCGGTGAAGGAGGCAAGATCACCAAGGAGGACGTGGATCGTGCCATCTCGTCGCCGCCGGCTGTTCCCGGAGCCGCCCCCGGCCCTCCTCAGTCGATTCCTTTTACCGGTATGCGAAGGGCCGTCGCGGACAACATGCATGCGAGCTTGCAGAATTCGGCCCAGCTGACCCTGATGACAGAGGTCGATGTGACGGAGATGGTCCACTTTCGGGACTTGCTGCGGGAGGAGTACAGCAAGGACGAGTCGGTTCGTATTTCTTATAATGATATAATCATATATACGGTTGCGCGGGTCTTGAAGCGCTTTCCCTACATGAACTCCACGCTCGTGGGCGAAGAGATTCTCCTCCACGACCGGGTGGATATCGGGATGGCCGTGGCCCTGCCCGACGGGCTCATCGTGCCGAAGGTACGCAACGCGGACAGGAAGGGGATCCTTCAGATCGGCCGGGAGGCCCGGGAGGTTGCCAAGAAGGCGAGGGGAGGGGCCCTTTCCATGGATGAGGTCACGGACGGCACCTTCACGATCTCGAACATGAGCATGCTGGGCGTGGACGGGTTCACCCCGATCATCAACCCCCCGGAAACCGCCATCCTCGGAGTGGGCAGGGTCGTTGAGAAGCCGGGCGTGAAGAACGGGCGGATTGAGATCCGATCGTTCATGACCCTGAGCCTGACCATCGACCACAGGGTCGTGGACGGCGCCCCGGGCGGTGAGTTCCTGCAGTCCCTGGCCCGGCACCTGGAACAGCCGGCATTGTTGAACGCGTAGATGCTGCAATTGGCCAATAGTGGGCGGGCACGAATTCAGGGGTCAGGCCCCGCGCCCGCTTGCGCGCCCGCGCCCGAAAGAAAAAGAAGCCGTCATCCTCGCGAACGCGGGGATCCATGGGGTGGTACGGGGAGGGGAATCGACCCCGGCCTCAACCCTTACCCGCTGGGGAGAAGGCCAGGATGGGGACCATAGGCAACACGACGGAGGACAATAATCAATGCATGACCTAATCGTTATCGGATGTGGATCAGGTGGCTATGCGGCTGCAATTCGGGCCTCGCAGCTCGGAGGGAAGGTTGCGGCGGTTGAGGCGGCGGACATCGGCGGCACCTGTGTCAACCGGGGCTGTATCCCTGCCAAGGTCTGGCACAAGGCAGCGTGGATCCTCCAGTCGATTCGCAACGGCGCGGACTTCGGCATCGAAGGGGCCGAGCCAAAGCTCAACCTGAAGACCACCGTGGAGCGGAAGAACGGAGTCTCGGGTGAAATCCGGATGGGGATGGAGGGGCTTCTCGCGAACAACGGGGTCGACCTGATCCGGGGCCGGGCCGTGTTCAAGGGCCCGCAGGCAGTCGAGGTCGAAGGGAACACCCTGGAGGCCAAGAAGTTCATCATCGCCAGCGGCAGCTCCCTTGCGTTCCCGGATGTGCCGAGCCTGAAGGACGCCGCCATGACCACCGACGATGTGCTCGACATGACAAAGGCGCCTGCCTCGATCCTGATCTGCAAGGCCGATTTCATCGAAGTGGAGATGGCCAACATCCTGAACACCTTCGGCTGCAAGGTCGTCCTGGCAACCGATGCCCCCAGGATCCTGCCCCGGGAGGACCATGATACGAGCCAGCGGGTTGCACAGGGCTTGCGGGAGCAGGGCGTGGAGATTG
>JAUWSZ010000149.1 GCA_030609865.1 bacterium
GAAGGAGTCCAAAAAGAAGCTCGAACAGAAAAAGAAGGAACTCCAGGAACTCGGTATTGCGGATACGTCCTCTCGAGCGCAAACGCTGAAATCCGAGATCAAAATCCTCGAACAGGATCTGGACCTTCTCAAAGAGAGGACGGACCTGGTATTCCAGGCCGTCAAGACGATGAAGGAACAGATCAAGACACTGACGGAGAAGATCGAAAAAAACATCCAGGCCCTTGAGCGTCTCAGCGGTAAGGTTGAACCTGAACAAGGAATTGCGGCACCCCTGAGAGCGCCCCAGACGACTCCCGCCAAGATGCCCACGACGCCTCTTTCGTTTGTCCCGGGCATTCCCGGAATACCCCCTGCCGCCCAGGAACCCGTTGTCGAGGGGGAAGCGCCTTCCGACGTGCTCGAAACGGCAGACCAGATTCAGGCACGAAAGCAGGCGGAAAAGAAGGAACAGGAGGCGCGCGCAGCGGCGGAGGTCATCGTCGAATACGTGGACAGGAAGGAGACCCTTAAAGAACAGCTTGCCCTCGAGAAGAAATCGCTGAAGACCGCCCAGGAGAGCCTTGACAACCTCAAGGGACTTCTCGCCACCCGTGAAAGGTTGATGGACGAGAAAATTGCCGGGGGGGCCAAAAAGTCCGAGCTTGCGAAAATCCAGAAAGAGACCAAGTACATTCAGGCCGAGATGCAGAAGCTCAACGATGAAATCGACGAACGAAACGACCATCTTGGTGATCTCTACGACCAGTTGGAGAGGATTCGGGAAGAGCAGATCCACGTCATGGGGGAAGCGGAACGCAAGCGCGCAGCAGCTGAAAAGGCCCGAAAGAAGAGCTTGTGGCTGGAAAGCCCGCTCCATCCGCGGAATGTCGCCCTGTGGACCACGACCCGGGGGCCGAGGATGCTGGCCATTCTCGTCGCAACCTTCATGATCCTGCTCGTCGTACGATTCGCGCTGAAGAGGGCCTCCAGAGTGATCACGATGAGTGGAAGAGGAGAGGTCGAACAGAGAGAAAAACGCGCAACAACACTAGGATCAACCTTGACCAGCGCGGCTACGGGGATCATCGTAATCGGTGGGGTCCTCCTCTCCCTGAATGAAGCAGGCGTGGATATCAAGGCAGTGCTCGGCGGCGCCGCTGTCATCGGTCTAGCCGTCGCCTTCGGCGCCCAGAATCTGATGAGGGATTACTTCAACGGGTTCATGATCCTGATGGAGGGGCAATTCGAATTGAACGACATTGTCACGATTGGTGACGTAACCGGCGCAGTGGAACGGATGAGCATGCGGATGACGATGTTGCGCGATCTGGAGGGCCGTGCACACTTCATCCCCAACGGCCAGATCCGGCAGGTCATGAACCGGACACATGCATGGTCCCAGGCCCTCTTCAACATCGGTGTCCCCTACGAAGAGAACGTCGATCACGTGATGGAGGTGCTCATGGGCGTTGCCAGAGAGTTTTGCCGGGACCCTGAATTCGGGCCTTTCACGATCGGCGAGCCCCAGATGCTCGGCGTGGACGACCTGGGTGACGCGGCCTTTCGCGTCAAGTTCGTCATCAGGACCAAGGCGGACAAGATGTGGCCCGTCCGGCGCGAGATGCTCCGCCGGATCAAGAACAAATTCGACGAACTGGGGATCAGAATTCCGATCCCCCACCGTGTGGTTCTTCAACCCCGGGAGAACCCTGAGGAGAAGCCGCAATGAAAAAAAAGCACGTCTTCTTGAGAGCCATCGTGATCGCAGCAGCCCTGGGCATTGTGTCCGCCGGATGCGCGGCCAAACGCGCGCAGAACGCCATGAACACGGAACGGATGCTCCATGCGGCCGGGTTCCAGGTGAAGATCGCCGACACGCCCGAGAAGCTCGAGATGCTGCAAGGGATAGCCCAGCGGAAGATCGTTCCCCATCCGCGGGACGGTAAGATGTACTACTTGTATGCAGACGCCACTTCGTGCCGATGTCTCTACATGGGCACCGCCGAGGCCTATCAGCGATACATAGAGTTCCAGGTCCAGCAGGGGATAGCAGCGGACAACCGCAAGGCCGCGCAAGCGAATGCGGCCGCCACGACGCCGGTCAATTGGGGCGTCTGGGGCGTCTGGGGCCCCTGGTGGTAGAAGGAAGGTAACGTATGCGGGCTAAGGCCGCTCCTTCTTCTTGCCCAGGATCGAAGTCGTGTAGTCCTCTCTTCTCCTTGCATCTTTGATACAATCAGGCCGCATGAGCGCAAGCAACCCCCAACCCCACCAGAACTCCGGATACCGGCGAATCGCTTTCTCCAACTCCGAGACGACCGTTTGCTGGTCTTCCGCCAGCTTGCCACTGAAGGTCAATTCCGGAGTGATGATCAAGGTCTGCTTCTCCCACTCCTTTGGATCCCTGATGATGTACCCCACGTGCATGGCTGCTTCCGTCAGGTACTTCACCAGGATCAGGCCCCATGGCAAGAGAACCTCCTGCCCGAGGAACTTGACGGGTCGCAAATCCCGCATCTCCGGAAGGGCGATGTCGAAAAGGATGAACAAGATCTTGTTGTCACGCAACACGCCTTCCAGCGCGCCTTTCGGGTGACGTCCTGCCGCAAGGAATTGCGCGCCCGATTTCCATTGCCCCAGCCAGATGAGATACCGGTGATGGAGTTTCATGAAGAGGTTGACCTTCCTCAAATCGCCGGGCCAAACCCCATAACCCACCGTAGGGAATTGTTTTCCCAGGATCCCAAGGGGGATAAAATAGTGATTGAAGTGCATCGAACACAGAATGACGCCTTTTCCTTTCTTCCGGGACGCCTCGAGATGTTCCGTTCCCTCGAGCTTGACGAACTTGTCTGTCCACGTCTTGATCCTGTATTTCATCAACAGATAGCTGTCGTACAGGAAGGTAGCCTGCATCTGAAAGGCACGGCGGGCGATCTCTTTCCTCTCTTCTTCGGTTCGCTCGGGCAAGCAGTCTCGAAGCTCTCTGATCATGTCTTCCCGCAGTTGGTGCATCCTCCCGAAGTTGAGGTCTCCCTGCCAGCGTGCAACCCTGTATCCCCACCGGCGTGGCAGGAGACAGACGATGGGGTAAAAGAAGAGAATAAGAAAGCCCTGAAGGACCGTCTTGACAAATCTCTTGATCTTTGCCCGTACCTGCCTCAGCATCCTTGTCTTCATCATTTCCATTGCCTGATCTCTTCGCAACCCGAGGGGATTACCCAGGGGAAAGCACTGCCCGACTCATCCTCATGCTGAAGTGTCGAAGCGCCCGAGAAACTTCAACGCATCGATCCAACTCCCTTCCGCGGTGACCTTGCCCTTGGCCCAGAGCCCGGCAGGTCGCACCATCTTGAAGATCATCTTGCGGAAATCCAGGGAATCGAAGGTCAGCACCGCCACCGGATCCGGGGTGCCGGGCAGCGGATCGCCCTCCACGACCTCGGCAATGCCGCGCCGTACCGTAATCGTGAAGCGCTTGTCCTCGTCCGGGAAGACGAACTCCATGGATTCGTGAACGTCCATGGCCTTCTCCGGGATCAGCTTGGAACCGAGGATAAAGAAGATGTTCTCCAAGGGAATCCGGGCCACGAGGCCTTCGGGAGGAACGACCCGGTCCGTTTGCGAATGACCCCTCCTGAGTTCCACAGCGGTCTGGAGCAGGTAGGCCCGCCCGTTCGTGTTGTAGATTCCTTCTGCCAGGCTTTCGTAGCAAACGGCAAGCTTTTCGGTAAGCCGACTCGCGGCTGCCCCTCGGGCCAGACCGCTGTCTTCCACCTTGGCCAGGAGGTGAATCGACCACTGAAAATCTCCCTGCTCAACGGCCTTGTCCGCCAGGCTCATGACCTTGTCGACACCTCCGAGGAGTTCCACCTCCCGTGCGGCCACATCCTGCTGAGGCAGGGGATAGAGCTTGTCTGCCCTTCCGTCGAACCAGCCCAGGTTGTTCGTGTAGATCGCCCTCACCGACCAGTCCACCTGGCCGTAGAACTCCTTGTTGTAGTGCTTGTCCGCCAGGTGCTTCGGGAGCTTGATGGTCTCTGCCAGGGTATCCACGTCCAGCCCCTTGTTGGCCCCTCGCACGACTTCGTCACGGACCCATTGGATGGAATCGCGGTAGTTGGTCAGGATCTCGGCGATCTTCTCTTTGCCGTGGATCGGTCGGGTGTGGTTGGGAACGAGATGGGCCGGGTCTCGGCGACGCATTTTGTCCACGCTCTCGATCCACTCGTCCACCGGTCTCGGGCTGGTGCCGCGCAGCGTGTAGAGATTTGGGAAAGACCAGTAGAAGTTGTCTCCGGCGATCAGCGTTTCATCCTCCGGGATCCAGACAAAGAGCTGGTCGTGCGTCTCCCCGTGGGCCTCGACGAGTTCGATGGCGAGGCCGCCGATCGTCAGAACCTTCTGCCCTGAGAAGGTTTCGGTGGGCAACAGCATGCCCGACTCGCCCATCAGGTCGAAGTCGGGCCGAGGCCCGAGTGCGCTGCACGGTACCTTGCTCGAGGGAACATCCCGTCCGAATTGACGCGCACCGCGAATCGTTTCAATGGGCAGATACAGGGCATACTGCTTGAGCAGGTGGCCCGGCAGCACCGCCGTGGCCCAGATCGGCGCACCTTCCTCTGCCCAGACCGTGGCCCCGCCCACGTGGTCGATGTGGCTGTGAGTGAAGATGATGGCCTTGACCGGCCCTTTCGGCGCCTCCACCTCGAGGGCCGCCTTGATCTCCCTCGCCTTGGCCGGGCTGATCGCCGTATCGACGATCACGTTGCCCTCCGGCGTATGAATCAGGACCGTGCTCGCCAGGTCGTACCCGATGGCCGCCCAGACGTGTTCGGAGATCTGCTCCACCCTTGGAGGTCCCACCACGTCTCGACAATGCTTCTCGAGAAGCTCAGGCGTTGCTATAGACGCGCCCTCCTCCACGACCTGCGGGCGTTCACAAGCACCAAGGGATAGACCCGCTACCACAAGTCCAGCCAGCAAAACAAACACATACTGTCCTCGCATTTTCCTCCTCCCTTCTTCGCAGATGATCGACGGGGAGCCCGGTTCATGGCTTTGAAAGCATGGAGGTGAGCTTCTCTTCGAGGTAACTGAACCTGTGCGCGGCATAGTAATCCCGGATATTGCTCTCCAGGATCGAGCCCAGCTTGACCTTGAAATCTCTGTCTTTGAAACGGGCCAACTTTCTCTGAAAAGTGATGGATTGCTTGCCGACCAGGAGAGGCAGCTCGATCCCCCTCCGAAGCAGAAACTCGATGTCAAAGCAGTCCCTGATCTCTCCACGGTCAAGAAACGCCTCTATCTTGTTCTTCATTGTCTGATCCAGGGTGTGGGCCCTAACGACCACCTGCCTCGTGCTGAGCCTGGAGAAGGCGATTTTTTCCTGATAATCGCAGTCCTTCCTCTCCCTTCGTATTTCGATCTTCAGCCTCTTTGGGTAGGAGGCAGACCGCAGTTCAAAGAGGAGCGTGTAGTGCTTCATCTGTGAATCGGTGATCTCATAGTCTTTCTCGAAGGCCCTTCGCATTCTGTGGAAGTAGTCCTTCTGCGATGTCCTTTTTACAAACCAAAAATCGAGATCGACAGAATACCGGTTCAGCTCATGACAGAGCCGGAGCATGGTCCCGCCACCGAAGACAAGAGGTTCGAGCACCTTTGCACTCTTCATCTTGTCCAGGACTTCGATCTGGAATACTTCATGCTGTCTAGAGGTATCCATGTTCCTTTAACATGCTCTGTGTTCTCAAGGGGAATTCTCTGCTCAGGCGTTTGATTCTGCCCCTGTCGAGTCTCGCGACGTCCAGAGATGAGATGTCGAGGGAATAACGGCCGTAAGACATGAGGTAAAAAGAGTCGAGGAGAGCTTTCTCTGGGGTCGCTATGAAGAACCCTTTCTCTTTCTTGAACCCTGAATACAGCGTGCCTGTGACCTTGGTATACCGAAAGACAGTGTCGTCCAAATCGATTTGTTTTGTCCTTTTGAGAGCCACCGATTCGAAAAAGTCCCTCTGCACCTGGGTCGTTATCTCGTAGTAGTCCAGAGCGGTCATCAGGGACAAGTAGGAAGGCACTTGCCCCAGATTCGCGATCAAGAACTTCTGTTCTCTTCCTGCCGCGTTCCACGTCTGCCGAAGCACATACATATTCCTCTTCACGCGGACCAGCAGTCCCTGCTTGACATAACGGCTGGCAGTCACCTTGGCCGAGGCCGCACTGATTCCAAGAACCCTTGCGATGTCCTCGTAGCCAAAGTAAAGCTTTCGTATTTTATCCAGTTCAACCGATTTCATCAGGACTAGTAAATTAACATTTGTGTTAATTATATATACCTGACAATGGCCTACGTGTCAACAAGAAAATGTCCTGTTCGGCCCCCCTATTTCCCCCGTCGCATTGCCACTCGTCCTTGACCAGGCTGGCGTATTGGAGGGCTCGGACGATCGGATCCAGCGCGGAAGACTCCTCGTCAATCAGGCCTATGACCAGCATGGGACTGCAGAACACACAGACCTTGGGCGTAATCTTGGATGGATATATGCATCGTGGGAGGGGAGGAGGCATTGGATGCTACATGTTTGGGTCGGTCTGTTGACACCGAAGGGGTATATACTTGTTCA
>JAUWSZ010000356.1 GCA_030609865.1 bacterium
CCATCTGATCGGCAGGGTCGAACGCCTCGGCAGGCGTATCGGTGATCTTGTCCGGGAACTCGATCCTCTTGACCTTTTGGGCCAGGGCCGCGATCTTCTTCTGCGCCCCCTCCCCCCCCACATTCGCCTGGTACGCCTCTTCGCTCTCGCCGATGGTGTCCTGAATGTACTGCTGCGCGTTCTTCTTGTCCCCGAGCCCCTGTGTGTCCTTCATCATCTGCATGAGGTGCGCGCTATAGTAGGGCACGCAACTGCACGGGCTGGCGCCGAAGGGGGCGTGGATGACCATGTCCACCTCGCTCCGGAAGAGGAGCGTTGCGGATTTGTTCTCTCGAATCTCGTCGGGGGAGACGATCTCCTCGACGGTGACGATCACCGCCCTGGCCGCGTTCGCCATGTCCAGGTCCGATGCCGAGGTGCCGAAGATCTGCACGTTGCCTTGCGTGTCCGCCCTCTGGGCGTGAATCACGGCCACATCCGGCACGATCGCCTCGATGGCGGTCAGTTCCTTACCTGTAAACGGGCAGGTGACCGTCTTGTACAGTTCGGGCGCCTCCTGGATGATGTCAGATCCCTTGGGCCCGTTGAAGGCGGCAAAGGGAAGCCCCTGGCCCGCCGCCTGAAGCCCCTTGATCATGCTGCAGCCTTCGATCTCGGTCAGCTTGATCGTCTTCTTCTCGGCCGCACGGCGGAAATGAGGGGGAAGTCCGAAGGACTCGAGGCTCAGGAAGCTGAAGACCAGATGATCCACGGCCCCTGCAGCAAGCAACCACTCCATCTCCCATCCACCGACGATGGACATGGTCTTCAGGCCGGAGATCTTCTGCCGGATAATCTGCCGGACCACGGCCATCGGCTTGTTGCAGCTCCAGCCGCCCCCCACGGCAACAAAGCTCCCGGGCTTGATGTACTCGCCGATGTCGGTCAGTTTTCCCACTTTCGAAACAATAGCCGGCATACGCATTCTCCTTTTTCTCTTGATTACATCAGTCCACGGGCCAGGATGAGCTTCTGGATCTGCGAGGTCCCACCGCCGATCGCGAAGAGCTTCGCATCCCGGAACCACCGCTCCACAGGAAATTCCCGGGTGTAGCCGTACCCACCGAGCAACTGCACGGCATTCATCGTGACGCGCATCGCGGCGTCGGCCCCGTATATCTTCGCGATCGACGCCTCGAGGTTCGCATTCTCTCCCGCAGCGTATTTCCGCAAGACATCCCTTGTGAGCATCTTGGTTGCCTGCAGGTCCACGACCATCTCCGCGAGCATCTGCTGGACCATCTGGAACTCAATGATGGGCTGACCGAACTGCTTTCGTTCCTTGCAGTATCTTACCGTCTCGTCGAGGGCAGCCTCGCAGAGTGCCCCACAACAGACTCCGACCAGGGCCCTCTCGAAGGGGAAGAACACCATCGACTCGATGAACCCCCGGTTCTCCTTTCCGAGCAGGTTGGCCACCGGCACCCGGCAGTCCTCGAGGGCCAACTCACACGTCGGGGAGGACCGGTTGCCGAGCTTCTCGAAGGGTTTCGACGCCGAATAACCCGGGGTGGATGTTTCGATGATCAGCGTGCTGATGCCTTTCGGCCCGGGGCCCCCCGTCCGGACGAGGCAGACCATCACATCCGCGACAGACGCGTTCGTGATGAAGATCTTGTTGCCGTTCACGATGAAATCATCCCCATCGCGTACGGCCGTGGTCGTCAGGGAAGCCACATCCGAGCCGGCCTCCGGCTCGGTGATGGCCATCCCTCCGATCCACTCCACGGAAGCCAGCTTGGGGATGTACTTTGCCTTCTGTTCGGGCGTTCCGTACTTCTCGATCCAGTGCTCGCAGAAAACGTGACCCGTGGTCGACGTGTAGGTGCCCGCGCAGACCTTGGAAATCTCTTCCGCCACGATGGCGGCGCCGATCACATCGTGGCCTCCACCTCCGTGTTCCTCGGAAGCCATCAAACCGAGCAGGCCCAACTCGCCCAACTCCTTGATCACCTCGATTGGAAACCGTTCCTCCTGATCGATCTCCGCCGCAATCGGCGCCAGTTTGTCCGCCACGAACCTCCGAATCGTGTCCTGGATCATTCGATGCTCATCTGTCTCGGCGTAGTCAACCGGCTTGAAGTTCATGTTCCGCAACCTCTCTCATGTTTCTGGTCTGACTTATATTACATCTTACTACGAAATCGACACAGAAAAGTCAAGCCTTTTTCCATCCGGTGGATGCCTCGGGGCCTGACTGGAGGGCTTCCGACGGAGGAAAAGGGGCTCGAAAGAAGCGGAAAACAGCTTGACAGGGCGGGGCCGGCTGGGTACCCTTTACGAGGCGAGTGCTTTGTCTATCTTTTTGTAGAAATGCTGGTCTGACCTTATAACAACCCCTTTCTTTCGACGGGCTCGCCTTCTTCCGGCGGCCAACTGCATCAACTAACGAACTCGAAGGAGATCCAACATGGCGGAAAACGTGGTATCCATCGTTCGTTATCAGGGACTCGAGTCGATCAAATCCTCGATCGATCTCTGTGGGGGACTCGAAGGCATCCCATCCGGGGCCAAGGTGCTGGTCAAACCCAACCTCGTCGGCTGGGACAACCAGGGGCCCTACCCCCCCTGGGGCGTGCTGACCACGAGCCTGGTCCTGCAGGGGCTCTGCGCCGCCCTGAAGGATGCCGGGGCGGGGGAAATCCGCATCGGGGAAGGCTCGATCAAGTGCAAGCACATCGGATCCGGCACAAAGGAAATCTACGACAACCTGGGCTATCAGAAGCTGGTTGACCAGTACGGCGTTCGGTTGGTCGATTTCAACGAGGATGAATTCGACGAGGTGGAGATCGACACCGGGCACACGCTCAAGGTCACCCGTCATGTTCAGGAGTGTGACGCCATCATCACCGTTCCCGTGCTCAAGACCCACGGCGGCACGATCGTGACCCTGGGCATGAAGAACCTGAAGGGCCTCCTCCACGGGAAGTCGAAGCAGTACTGCCACCACCCGGACAATCTGCTCGACCATTTCATCGCTTGCATTGCGGACAAGTTCACCCCGTCGTTGACGTTGATCGACGGGATCTACGCGAACGAGCAAGGGCCCCAGCACATGGGCTTTGCTCACCGATGGGACCTTCTGATCGCATCGACCGACGTCTATGCGGCCGACCTGCTCGGGGCACACATCCTGGGCTACGGCACAGATGATGTGAAGTACCTGAACGAATGGGCCGAGAAGCACGGCCGTTCCAAGACGGTCCAAGACCTGGATGTGAAGGGAGACATCGATCCGGACGAGGTTCGCAAGCCTCTCCAGTGGGACTGGGCGTGGCTGCCGGACAACACCGGCCCCGAGGCCTTCGGCAAGATGGGCTTCAAAGGATTGAGCCTGCCCAAGTACGAGCACACCCTTTGCACGGGCTGCTCCTACATGTTCAACCCGCTGATGATGCTCCTCATGTCGACCGGCCAGACCGAGTTCGATCAGGTCGAGATTCTCTCGGGCGCCATCCAGGCGCCTTCGGGCACGGCTAACAAGACCTTCCTGTTCGGCCAGTGCCAGATCAAGGAGAACAACGACAACCCGAACGCCAAGGAAATCATCCACATCAAGGGGTGCCCCCCGTCGATGGATGAGATGGAGAAGGTCCTCCAGGAGAACGGCCTCCCGGTCAACCGGAAGGGGTATCTGAAGTACCGGATGTACCTGATGAGCCGCTACTGGAAGAAGCCGGACAGGTACCCCCTGACCGACTTCTACATGGGGGCCATACCCGATTCGGCTATGCCTCCGCCTCCAAAGCCTGATAAGTAGGGATCAGGGGTCAGGCCACGGAAGGCGAAAACGCAGAGGCGAAAGCATTCAGGGGTCAGGGATCAGGGGCCGGGGGTCAGGCCCCACCGCGCCCCCAGAAAGAGAAGTCGGGGCAACCTGTGGACATTGCGAGGGCGCGACAGCGCTCGTGGCAATCCCCCAGCACCTGCTTCCATGTCCAGTAAGGCTTGGAGATTGCTTCGCTCCGCTCGCAATTTCCACAGTTGAAGAGCCCTTCCTCAGAAGATCAGGCCACTAGAACCTAAACCGAAAGCAAATCTCAGGAGGAGAACGCCATGGAAAAGAGCTACTGGGAAGACTATGAAATAGGCGAAAAGATGGTATCCCCTGGCCGCACGATCACCGAGGCCGACCTGGTCATGTTCTCTGCCTTTACCGGAGACTGGCATCCGCTGCACACAAATGTCGAGTATGCCTCCAAGACCCCCTTCGGGGAGCGGATCGCCCACGGCATGCTGGTCCTCGTGGTGGGAAGCGCCCTGGGCTTCCGGCTCGGCCAGTACGTAATGCTGCCGCAGGCGTTCATCGCCTTCTACGGGATCGACAAGGTCCGCTTCACCGGCGCTGCGAAGATTGGGGACACGATTCACCTGGAAGCGGAGATCATCGAGGCGACCGCA
>JAUWSZ010000342.1 GCA_030609865.1 bacterium
CCCAGCCGCTACCCCCACGAGGACGCCCGCGAAGGAGGGGTGGTGGGCTAATGCCTAACAGCTAACGGCTAACAGCTTACAAGTCCCTTTCACCTTTCAATGGACTTCACCGAAGACACTTCTCAAAACTCCGCAAATCTCGCCCAGGGTCGTGTACTCCTTGACCGCCTCGATGAAGAACGGTATCAGATTCGCCTTGTCGTCCCGGGCGGCGTTCTCGATTTTCTGCAGGCACGCCTGGACCTTCGAATCGTCCCGTTCCGCCTTGAGCCTCTTCAGGTTCTCGAGCTGCCTTCCCTCTGCATCCTCCCGCCGCTCCGCCTTGTAGGGGGACGTCCTCGGGATCCGGATCTCGATCTCATCCTCCTCGGTGTACTTGTTCACCCCCACCTGTACGTCTTCTCCGGTTCGGAGCCTCGTCTGGTGCTCCCAGGCACCCTTGATCACCTGGTCCTTCATCCACCCGCTCTCGACCGCCTTGAGCGCTCCGCCCATGTCTTCGATCTCCCGGAGGATGTCGAACATCTCCTGCTCATACCGATTCGTCAACGACTCCATGTAATAGGAGCCTGCGAACACGTCCTGCACGTCGCAGAGCTTGCAGTCCTCCATGATGATCCGGGAGGCATCCGCTGCCAGCTGCCTCGCCTCGATGCTGTGTCCGAGGCCCAACGGCTCGTCGTAGGGAGGTTCGCACGCGGGGGGTTCCCCGATCAGGGCAGAGAATGCAGCCCCGATGGCCACCCGGACCAGGTTGTTCAGGGGCCTTTGTATGGTCATGGGCCAGTACCCGCTCAACCCGCCTCCCAGCTCCTTGTAGATCCAGTTCTTCGGGTTCTTCGAATGAAACCGGTCGCGCATGATCTTGGCCCACACCCTCCTGGCCGCCCTTCGAGCCGCAGCTTCTTTCAGGAGTTCCATCCCGCCCCCGAAGTTCAGGAAGGTGGTCCTGCCCACGAACTGATCGATGTCGAGGCCCGCTTCGATGGCGGCATCGAAATAGGCGACCCCGTTCGCAAAGGTAAAGGCAATCGCCTGCTCGCGGGTCGCACCCGCCTCCCGCATGTGATACCCGGAGATGCTGATCGTGTTCAGGTTCGGCATGTGCTCTGTGCAGTATGTAATCGTGTCCCTGACCATCCTCATGGAATGCTTGACCGGGAAGATCTGGGTGCCCCGGGCCACGAACTCTTTCAGGATGTCGTTCTGCGGGGTTCCCCGGAGCTTGTCGAGGGGGATGCCCCGTTTCTCCGCCAGGGCGGCGTACATGGCGATGATGATGTTGGCCGTGGCGTTGATGGTCCAGTTGGAGGCGATCCTGTCCAACTCCATGTCGCCCACAAAGGGCTCGTAGATGATCTCGAAGTCCCGCAGCGTGTCCACGGCAACGCCGACCCTGCCCACCTCGCCCTCGGCCATCTCGTCGTCGGAGTCGTACCCGGTCTGGGTGGGCAGATCAAAGGCGATGTTCGGGCCCCCACCCCGCGAAGGCGTCTTCCCTCTCTCGATGTAGAAGTCCCGCATGTCCTCGGCGGTCCCGTAGCCCGAGTAGCCGAAGGCGTGCCGGATCGTCTTGCCCCCGCCCAGTTGCTTCCCCCTGCCCCACATGGGGACGTGAACGGGGATGGCGTGCCTGCCTGCCGTGAAGGGAAACTCCCCGGGGAACCCCACGTTCTCGAGGAAGTCGTGCCCTTCAATATCTGCAGGGGTATGGTAATTGATCGGTGATTCGCCGAGCCCGAGCCTTTGCACGCCCTTCGCGAGCGTGCCTTCCTCCCACTTCTTCCTGGCTTGGCTGACGAGTTCGATCCCTTTCTTGCCGGGCGACATCTGTCCTCTCCTTTCTGGTGGACCGAATTGCTTGGGCCTGTTTAAGGGGCTGGGTAGGATTCGATCAGAGATTCGGGGGTGTCTCCTGGTTGCATTTCATTCTTACAGTAATTAAGATGGCCGGGCAACCGGAGTGGAAATCCTTGACAAAAGGGGAATGCTTCTCCGTTCGAAGGGTTTCAAGGCCTGACGAAAAAATCCGCTGCAATCCAGGACAGTTGTATCCCCTTGTGCGATTCCGTCCTGCATCTTTCTGAGAAAGCCGCCAGAGGGAAAGAGCCATCCGCGCTCAGACGCTGTGACGCCCGTTTCTCTTCTTGCTGGCGGAGGCAGGGGATGGATAATCCCGCTAACGGTCGTGCAGAGCCGCTTTGAAAGGATATGCCCTGAGATATTGACCGAGGAGGAAGGAAAGATGGGAGAAGACAAGGTCCTGCTGAAAGAGATCAAGGGGAATGTGGGTACGCTGACCTTCAATCGTCCGGAGAGGAGGAACGCCATCACTCCGGATATGCTCGTGCAGATTCATCTGACACTCAAGGAGTGGGCGGAAAAGGACACCGTGAGGGCCGTGGTGTTCACCGGAGGCGAAGGGAAGGCCTTCTACTCCGGCTACGACATCCTTTACATCCCCACGGAGGTTACGGAAGAGACGAAGGAGATCCTGAAGGCGAGCAACCCCCTGGAACTCGCGTTGCACAGCGTGAAGAATTTTCCCTATCCGACGATTGCAATGTTGAACGGGTATGCCTTCGGGGCAGGGCTGAACACGTGCATGTGTTGCGATATCCGGATCGCGGCGGACGACGTGAAGGTGGGCATGCCGCCCGCCAAGCTCGGGCTGGTGTACCACCCGGAGGGCCTGAAGCAGTTCATCCATGTCCTGGGGATGGCCAAGACCCGGGAGGTCTTCTTCACGGGCAGAAATTATCAGGGGCAAGAGCTCCTGGACATGGGCCTCGTGGACCATCTGGTTCCCCGCTCCGAGCTGGTGGAGACAACCTATTGCATGGCAGAGGAGATCGCACGGAATGCGCCCCTGTCTCTCAAGGGGAGCAAGCGAATCCTGAACATGTTGGAAGAGTCCCTGGCTCTCGGCGAGGAGCACCTCGCCGAGGCAGAACGATTGATCGCCGATGCCTTCAACAGCCAGGATCTGAAGGAAGGGCAGACCGCTTTCATCGAAAAACGAAAACCGAAATTTGTCGGCAAGTGATGGATCGTCTGCGAAAGGAGTGAGGAGCCGTGACCGTGCAATGGGATGTGGGCTACATCACCCGGAAGCGGGCCGACATGCATCCGGAGAAGACAGCGATCATCTTCGAGGATCAACCGATCACGTATAAGGCCTTGAACGACGGCGTCAATCAGTGGGCCCACCTCTTTCTTGAGAAGGGAATCCGGAAGGGGGATCGAATCGCCGTCGTCCTCCTGAACTGTGTCGAGTTCCTCGAGGCCTTTTTCGCGACCGCCAAGCTGGGGGCGATCTTCGTGCCCCTCAACTGGCGCCTTGCGCCGCCCGAACTGGAATACCAGCTCAACGACTGCGGCGCGAGAATGCTGCTGTTCCATGACGCGTTCCTCGCCAATGTGGAGTCGATCCGGGCCGGCATCCCGGTGGAGGAAGACAAAGTCATATTCTTGCAGAGTGGCAGCCCCACGATGCCAGGCTTCGAGCTGCCCGGCTGCCCGGATTGGGCCGAAGGGTTCGAGGCGCTCGTGAAAGACCAGCCCACGACGGAACCCGATCCGGAGATACCCGTAGAGTTCGATGACCCTCTCGCCATCCTGTACACCTCGGGCACCACGGGGAATCCGAAGGGCGCGATCCTGTCCCACGCGCAGACCTATTTCAAGAATTTCCAGATTGCCGCGTACACGAATGGAAGCGCGGACGATGTCATGGTGGCCCAGGTTCCCCTGTTTCATTCCGGCGGCTTGTTCATCGTGGCAACCCCCTCCCTGTGCGCCGGAATGACGATGGTGATGCGTCGAGGCTTCGACCCGAATCAATTCGCAGAGGACATCGAGAAATACCGGGCTACGAACGTCTTCGCCATGACCACCATGTGGAGGATGATCCTCGAGACCGGCAAGCTGGACGAGATCGACATCAGCAGCGTGCGATTCGTGGCGGGAGGTGGAGAGAGGACGCCGCCGAGCCTGTTCGAGGAGCTTGCGAAGAGGGGGCTCCACATGCAGCAGGGCTTCGGCCAGACCGAGTGCTCGGCCATGATGTCCGTGCCGAAGGAAGACGTGTTCCGGAAGATGGGCTCCACCGGGAAACCGGGCTTCTTCGCCGATATCTGGATCGCCCGGGAGGACGGGACGAGGGCGGCCCCCCGCGAGATCGGAGAGATCGTGGCCAAGGGGCCCACGGTGATGAGCGGGTACTGGAACCTGCCCGAGAAGACGGCGGAAGCGATCACGGATGGGGTCCTGAAGACCGGGGACCTCGGCTACGTGGACGAAGAAGGGTACTTCTACATCGTTGACAGGGCCAAGGACATGTACAGAAGCGGGGGAGAAAACGTGTATCCGGCGGAAGTCGAAAAGATCCTGGCCGGGCACCCGAAGATCTCGAACGTGGCCATCATCGGCGTGCCGGACGAGAAATGGGGGGAGGCCGGGCTGGCCTTCGTGGTGACCGCCCAGGGG
>JAUWSZ010000053.1 GCA_030609865.1 bacterium
CGCCTTCGGCGCTTCGCAATGTGCAAGGTGTGTGACAAGGTACACTCCCCCTCATCCTGCCTTCTCCCCAAAGGGGAGAAGGAATCTTCGTAAGCTGGATGCTTCTTCGCGTTGCTCCTCGCAATGTCCGCCTTTTAGGTTTTAGGAGCACTTCTGCTCTCTCAAGTAGCGAAGGAATGCCTCTATAGCCGGGGGTTTGGCGTGGTTTCTAACATCCACCTGGTTGTTTTGGGGAATGCGCACAGGTTCTTTTGATCCCTGCTGCCTGATCAGGTATGCTTATGATTTCCGATAGAATTGGTCGGAAGCCAAACGGGTTGTGTGCAACGAGGGCTTGAAACCACAAGGAGAGGAGAAACGATGAGCGAGGATGTCTACACCAGGCTCAGGGAGTTCATGGACAAGATGCCGGTAGGATACCCGGAGACGCCGACCGGGGTGGAGATCAAGATCCTGAAGAAACTGTATTCGCCGGAAGAGGCGGAGCTCACCATGAAGTTGAAGAGCGAGCCCGAAGAGGTTCCGGCGACCGCCAAGCGCATCGGCGTTGACGAGAAGGAGTTGGCGGAGAAGCTCGAGGACATGGCCCTGAAGGGTTTGATCTACAGGGTGCGCTCAGGGGACAAGAAGCTCTACCAGGCCTTCCAGTTTATCGTCGGGGTATATGAGTTTCAGCTGCCCCACCTCGACAAGGAATTCTGCGAGCTTTTCGAAGAGTATCTGCCTTACATGGGTCTGCAAATGGCGTCCGTCAAGACCGCCCAGCTCCGTGTGGTTCCGGTCGAGTCGGCTGTGGGGAAGGGGGGGACGGTCGAGCCCTACAACCAGATCCGGGATCTGGTCAAGGAGCAGAAGGTTATTTGCGTACAGGATTGTATCTGCCGCAAGGAGCAGGACCTCCTGGGCAATCCTTGTGAGAAGCCCAAAGAGATTTGTATCGGGTTCGGGGACATGGGGCAGTTCACGATCGACAACAACGCCGGACGGAAGATCGATGTGGACGAGTGCTTGAAGCTTCTCGACAAGGCGGAAGAGGCGGGGCTCGTCCTTCAGCCGAGCAACACCGAAAACCTGGAATGGATCTGCTGCTGCTGCTCCTGTTGCTGCCCGGGGCTGAAGATCGCGAAGTCGACGCCCAAGCCCCAGGACCTGATTCACTCCTACTACGAGGCGAAGATCGACCCGGATGAGTGCACGGCCTGTGGGGACTGTATCGAGCGGTGCCCGATGGATGCGATCCAGGAAGGCGACAATGTTTCCGAGATGGTCGACGGCAGGTGCATCGGATGCGGGCTCTGCGTGTCCGTCTGCCCGGTCGAGGCGATCACCCTGGAGCCGAAACCCGGGATGGAAGCACCTCCCAAGGACGTGTCGGACATGCTGAACAGGATCGCCGTAGAGAGAGGCGTGGCGTAGTTGGTGAGCTGACGAAGCTGGGTAGGGTGCTGGGGGATTGCCGCGTCGCTGGCGCTCCTCGCAATGTCCGCCGCTGGGATATTACTCTCCGGTCATGACTTTGAGCAGCGTTTCGCCCAAGTCTTCGATCCGGTAGGGTTTGGTGATAACGGCACGGAAACCGTGTGCCCGGAAGTCGGACATGACCGGATCGGTCGAATAGCCGCTCGAGACGATAAGCTTTGCATCGGGATCGATTCGTAAGAGTTCCTGGGCGGCTTCCTTGCCGCCCATGCCGCCCGGGATGGTCAGGTCCATGACGACCACATCGATCGGCCGGCCGGATGAGACAGCCTCTTGATAGATCTTGATTCCTTCAGCCCCGTCTTGTGCGCTCTCGACTTCATATCCGAGCCGGCGGAGTGCCTGGCCGATCGCTCGTCGAAGGGTGTCATCGTCGTCAATCAGCAGAACCCTCCCTTCTCCTCTGTAGGATGCGTCCCTTTTGGCGCCTCTCTTTGTCGCGCCTTCCGGCAGGGCAGGCAAGTAGACATGGACCTTCGTTCCTCCTCCTAGCCGGGATTCGACTCGCAAGGCCCCGTTGTGCCGTTTGACGATCGAGAAGGAGGTGGAGAGCCCGAGGCCGCTCCCCTTCTGTTTGGTCGTGAAAAAGGGATCGAATATCTTCTGCAGATGATCTTCCGGTATCCCGAGGCCCTGGTCGGTGATCGAGATCTTCACGTGGTGGCCTGGCTCGAGGGGCAAGGGGTCTTCCTCCGTGATGGTGACGTTTTCCGCATGCACCCGGATGACACCGCCTCCGGGCATGGCCTGGTCGGCGTTCAGGATCACGTTCTGGATGACCTGACCGATTTGTCCTTCGTCCGCCTCGACGGGCCAGAGGTCTTCGGGAAGATCGTGCTCGCACCTGACATTCGATCCGCTCAAGGCAAAGTCAACCGTGTCCTGGATCAGGGTCGGGATGAGTACCGTCTTTTTGATCGGCTCCCCCCCCTTGGCAAAGGTGAGCAGCTGTTGTGTCAGCCCCTTCCCCCGCAAGGACGCCTTCTCTGCGTCTGCCAGCATGTCTTGAATGTCTTTCTCGAGCGCACCGTACATCTGCGCCATCGAGATGTTGGTCAGGACAGCGGTCAGGATGTTGTTGAAGTCGTGGGCGATGCCCCCGCAGAGAATTCCGAGGGATTCCAGTTTTTCTGCCTTCTCGAGCGTTTCTTCCATCCGCTTGCGCTCCGTTATGTCACGGCAGTTCACGATGATGGCGCCCAGTGCAGGGTGATTGAGAAGGTTGTTGCCGACGGATTCATGGACTCGCCAGGAACCGTCTTTGTGTCGGAAACGATACTGGAGGAGGATGAGTTGTCCGGGGTTTTTCAGGCATCTCTCGAATCCAGCCATCGTGTTCGTCATGTCTTCCGGGTGAATGTAGTCGAAGGCTGTCTGTCCGCTCATCTCCTCCGATGTGTAACCGAGAGACTTTTCCAGTGCCGGGTTCGTATAGCGCACCTTTCCGTCCGGGTCGAGGAGGACAATAATATCCGAGGAATTCCGGACGAGGAGCCTATGGCGTTCTACGCTTCTTCGGAATTTTTCTTCCAACTGTTTCCGGTCGGTGATGTCCCGGACATTCAAGACGATCGCGCGCATGGCCGGATTGGCGAGAACGTTGATGGCGACCGCCTCCACGAATCTCCAGGAGCCATCCTTTCGACGGAGGCGGTACTGAACGTTCAACAGCTCATCCGGGCTTTCCAGAAGCCTGGCGTACGCGGCCACCACAGGTGCCCTGTCTTCAGGATGAACGTGGTCGAAGCCCATACGTTCGATCACCTCGTCCGGAGTGTATCCGAGGATTCGTTCGGCTGCCGGGCTGATGTACCGGAAGCTGTTGTCCGGGTTGATGATGGTGATGATGTCCGGAGAGTTCTGTGCGAGGAGCCGGTAGCGTTCCTCGCTGTGGCGCAGTGCCTCTTCGGTGCGTTTTCGATCCGTCAGGCTTCGAAAGGTTGCGACGAGAACCGGGACGCCATCTACCTGGATGATTTGCGCCAACAATTCAACGGGCACCTCTGTTCCGTCCGAGGAAACAAGGGTCGTCTCGATGGGGCGCCCGTGGTCGGATTCCGCCATCTGCCTTTCGAAGAGCGTACGCATCGATTGTTCCAGTCGAGAGGGGGCCAGCTTCGTGTAGTGCATGCCGACGATGTCCAGCAGTGGCCTCGACAGCAATTCCGACGCGGCCGGGTTGGCATCCAGGATTCTGCCGGATGCCGGATCGAAAACGAAGATTGCGTCGAGCGAGCCCTCGAACAACGCTCGGAACCGCTCTTCGCTCTCCCGGAGTGTCCTCTCCGCCCTTTTGATGTCGGTTACATCCCGGAAGGTGACAACCACACCCCAGGGATCTCCCTTCTCGTTGTTGATGAAGGAAGCGCTTGCGGAAAGGGGAGCCTCACGGCCGTCCGTGGTGACAAAGGTGAATTCCACGGGTGGAGTGTGTTTTCCACCGAAGGCGAGTTCTGTGACTTGCCTGATTTCGTCGAGTTCTTCCTCTTTGACCGCTTCCTGCAGAAATTCGGAGAAGTGCCTTCCCGTGACCTGCGCTTGCTTGTATCCCGACATCCTTTCATGGGCCTTGTTGACGAAGAGGAACCTCCCGTCAAGGTCGAGCAGTATCAACGGATCGGCCATCGCCTCAATAACATTGAAGGTCGCCTCATTCCCCCCCTGTTGCGTGATCCTCAACTTGTCCGTCTGCGAGGCCTCGAGTGCGGCAACCTGCTCGCGCAGGTCCTGCAGTTCATCGATGAGTTGGGACTTGGTCTTGCTTGTGTCATGCATTGCTGTTATTTCCCGGTCCTATGGAGGCGCCTAGGAGGCTGTTGAAAAAGTACCATCTGCGGCGTTCGGCTTCATCCCTCGTCATTCAACGTACAGGCAGTACGCCTCATTCCTCGGGATTTCGCCTGCCATGCAACTGGAACTTTTTGAACAGCCTCCAGCAGCCACTTTTTCAACGGGCTGCTAGGCACATCATACCGTATGGATTGCCCTGATGACAAAACAAAGAAGAGAAACCCCTGGATTGCCGTGTCGGCTTGACGCCTCGCAATGTCCACCCGGTAGTGTCAAAGGATGCCTGCGCAGGGGAAGGGGATTGAATGCCGGTGCAGGGGGGGACGAAAAAAAGGGCCGGAGACTCGGTCCCTGGCCCTTTGAATGAATAAGTCGGGGCGCCAATCTTCGGTGCTGCTGCACTCAATGAAAGTGCTGGACAGCCCTGTCGGTCCCAAGAGGAGGGCCCTCTGGCGTCAAACTCCGATATTGCCTGCGATGATCAGGCCGCCAACCATGGCGAAGAGCGCGAAGCTCTCGACGATACCCACAGCAGCGAAGCATTTACCGAAGATTTCCGGTTTCTTCGTGGAGGCCTGGATCCCCGTTCCGGCCACGCGTCCCTGGAGAATCGCAGAGGTCATCATGGCGAGCCCGCAGAAGACACCGATGGCGAGCAGGCCGAGCCCCATGCCCGCGTTGACCTTGCCGATCAGGACGAACATCAACACGATCCCGTAAATCGTCTGTGAGGAGGGCGCAGCGGACATACCGATGAACTTCCCGTGTCCCTCGTCCACCTTGGCCATCGCACCATGCGAGGCCGCCCCCGCCACGTAGCATCCGATCGAACTGCCGATAGCGGCTAGTCCCAAACAGGCCGCACATCCCGCATAGCCTAAAGAAGCGTCCATCTGATTCCTCCTGTCCTTTTTGCTATTGTTCGCTTATCCGCTGGAACGGCTTGTACTGCAAGCCGTCTCCCTCAAAACACCAGCGATACCATTCCAGAAAGTTGAGCCTGAGCCCGTGGATCACGCCACCCATGATCGCCAGGCCGATGTTGAGAACGTGGCCGATCAAAAGGATCAAGCCGGCGAAGACAAGGCCGAGGACGGGCACACTGTCTGCCACGGCTGCTCCCAGGACGTTGAAGGTCTGCGCGATGTAGACTGTCGCAACCCCCAGCGCGAAAAGCCGCAGGTACGAAAGCACGTCGCCGAAGACCTGTATGACCCCCAACAAGGCCTGCACCCCTTCGACGAGATGAAGCAGCGGGTTCTTGTTTTTCGAGGAGAAGAGCAGGACGATGGCGAGGCCAACGATCAACCCGTACATCGCCGTGGGGTTGTCCACATCATGAGCCATCTTGCTGTTGAGCAGGAAGTAGGTGGACCAGATGGCGATGATCCAACCCGGCGCCCCGTAGTCCCGATCGTTGTATAACTTGATGAGAAACGAGAGGGAAATGTGGACCATGCCGATCAGGATCGAGACGATCATGACATCATTTTGCCCCTCCATGGTGCTGTAGTCGAACCAGGCGTGCTTGACCCATGGATTGTTCGGGTCGAGCTGAATCCCGAAGAAGCCCGCGCCGATGATGCCGAAGAAAATCACCGAGGCGCACAGAAGGTACATGAGTCGGAACATGCGGACCGCCAGGGGGGAGCGGCTCTTGACCTTGCGCGTGATCCAGAAGGTCATGCCCAGCAGGATGAGCCCGTAGCCCAGGTCGCCGATGATCATGCCGAAGAAGACGGCGAAGCAGTACAGGACAAACGGGCTGGGATCGAAATCCTTGTGGCTGGGATAGCTGTATATCTTGACCAGGTCTTCCCCGGACTCGAAGGCGGGCGGGTTCTTTAAAAGAACCGGCATGCGGTCCCATTCCTCGGGTTCTTCGCTGTAGTGGTAGAAAGTAAATGTGCCGCCGAGTTTGCCGGCGAGTTCCTCTTCCGGTATCGGAGACCAGCACTGGAGGACAAAGACCCGATCGTCCAGTTCGGGTTGCGCATTCATCAGGGTGCGCTGGTACTCGAGCAGATCCGTGATCTTCGCTTCCGCCTTCTCGAGCACCCCCAGGTGTTCGGCCAGGCCCGCATACTCTTCCTCGATTGCCTGGAGCCGGGTCAGCATGGATTCGATCTCGCTGTCCACTTCGGAGAGGCTCATGGACGGGAGCTTCTCCTCGGCAACGCCCAGGTCCACCGGCTCGGCGGAAAAGGTGACGAAGCAAATCTCCCCTCCCCGCTCACTGGCTACCTGAAAGAAGACGTCGTCCAGGGGGAGGGCTTCGAAGGCCCTTCGGTCCACGCGGAAGAACTGGATCCGGAGTCCCTTTTCGCGCAGGTTCTTCACGTCCGCGAGCGAGAAGTCTCCCCACGGCTCTACCGAGGCGCGCAGTTTCCGCGTGGCCACGATCTCGGAATTGAGTCCGGCCTCCTCGCGGCCGAGCTCTTCCCGCTTTTCGCAGATCGTCTCTGCCTCGAGCGCGGGCTCCGGGTTCCCCTGGCTTCCCTTTCTTGCGAGGAACTTCTTTGTATCGATGAACCGTTGAAGCTCCCGGGCAAGCTCCGAGGGTTCGACCGGCTCTTTGGGCAGAATGATGTGGGTGAGGCCCACGTCCTGCAGGGCCTCGAGGAATCGATCCTTTTCGGATTCGATCCCCACAATGGTGATCTTCTTCATCGGTACAATCACTGCTAGATCACTCCCCGTTCCTGCGTCTTTACCTTCGCGATCTTGGCTCGTCCTACGGCGGCCGTTTCCTGGTCGCCCAGGAAGATCCTGATCCTCCGTATATTCTCTTTCAGCTCGGGAATGAGCTTTTTCTCGAACAGGTTGCAGCGTTGGGTGGTGGTGCGAAGCTCTTCACGGATCAGGGCCTCCTTCTCTCGGAGCACCCGGATCTCCTCGCGGACTTGAACGAGATGCCGCATCGTATCGATGGCCGGGTCGAGCCAGCTCGGGGTGGCAAAGAGGGAGTAAGGCGTCTCCTGGAAGACGACCTCGCGGAACTCGGGGATCTCGACGCCCGCGATGTTGTCCATCTCCACCCGAACCTCCTGGATGTTCACGAAGTCGTTGATATCCACCCCCGGGTCTGAGAGAAGTCGCGACCAGGGGCGGATGCCCTCTGCGGTTGCGGAAAGCTCCTGTACTTTTGCCTCGATCTCGGGCTCCAACTGGCGCAGCACGAGCTGCAACTGCATCTTCTTCAGCTGGAGGATCGGAAGGAACTTCTGGTACTTGGCCAGCCCGTCGCGCTGGGCCTTCAGAGCGGTTTTGTTGTATTTTACTTTTTCAACGGCCATGTAGTTGTCTCTTGGCTATTAGCTCCCAACCGAGCCCCGTCAGACTGCGCACCATGGTGGAGAGGGGTGGGCTAATACCTAATACCAGCTTTTCCCTTTGACCTTTCACCTTGTTTCTTATGCTGCTTCGTTCGAGTCCTTCTTCGGCCAGTATTCCTTCACGAGATGGTCCTTCAGGCCGGTCTGGATCGCCTCGAAGTGCCTCGCGAGGATGTCCCAGCACAGGTCCAGGGCCTCTTCGAGCGGGATGTTCACTTCGAGAGCCATCAACTCGTTTTCGAAGTCCTCGCCGTAAGCGAGCAGGGTCTCATCCCACTTGGACAGCTTGAACCCCATGGCGATCTTGTTCCTCGACTCCCGGCAGTCCGAGTAGAGCCGGATCATGGTGTTCATGATGTCGTTGTGGTCTTCCCGGGTCACCTTGGAGACCACGTTCTGTTTCAGGCGGCTCAGGGACCCGAAGGGGTCGATCACGCCGTTCTTCAAGTAGAACTGCCCCTCCGTGATGTATCCGGTGTTGTCGGGTACGGGATGCGTGACGTCGTCCCCGGGCATGGTCGTGACGGCCAGGATGGTGATGTCGCCCATTCCCTCGATATCCACGGCCTTCTCGTAACGGGCAGCCAGCTGGGAGTAAAGATCGCCCGGGTAGCCCCGGTTGGACGGGATCTGTTCCATGGAGATGGAGATCTCTTTCAGCGCGTCCGAGAAGCTCGTCATGTCCGTGAGGAGCGTGAGCACACGGCGGCCCGCCTCGGCAAACCGCTCCGCCACGGCAAGGGCCATGTCCGGAACGAGGAGGCATTCCACCACCGGGTCCGAGGCCTGGTGAATGAACATGATGACGCGGTTCATCACGCCGCTCGCCTCAAAGGTCTCCTTGAAGAAGGTGTAGTCGTCGAACTTGAGCCCCATCCCTCCGAGGATGATGATGTCCGCCTCGGCCTGCATCCCGACACGGGCCAGGACCTGGTTGTAGGGCTCCCCCGGAATCGAGAAGATGGGCAGCTTCTGACTGACCACCAGCGAGTTGAACACGTCGATCATCGGGATGTTCGTCCGGATCATCTGCTTGGCAATGATGCGGTTGGCCGGGTTGAACGAAGGCCCTCCGATCGGAATGTCTTCCTCAACGGGCTCGGGGCCGCCGTCGATCGGGACACCGCTTCCGTTGAAGATACGGCCGAGCATCGACTCCCCGTACTTGACCTGCATCGGGTGCCCGAGGAAGCGCACGTGGTCGCTCGTGGAAAGCCCCTTGGTCCCGCCGAACACCTGCAGGGTGACCATGTCTCCGGACACGCGGATGACCTGCCCGAGCGTCTTCCGGCCGGGGGACTGGATTTCCGCCAACTCACCGAGCCCGATTCCGGTGGCGTGCAGCGAGGCGATACTGCCCGTGATCTCTGTGATCCGCGTTACTATTTCTCTCACGGCGTCAGCTCCCTAGAAATTCGTTGATCTGTTCTTCGTATTTCTTGAAATCATCGCTCTCCCACTCGGAGGAGTTCCAGTTTTTGACGAGTGCGGTCACCCGGAAGAAGATCTGCCGCGCATCGTCCTTGTCTTGAGCGGTGATTTCTTTCTTGAGCACCTCGGTGATCTTGTTGAAGACGTACACCTGGCGTTCCATCGTGTTGTAGGCATCCACG
>JAUWSZ010000594.1 GCA_030609865.1 bacterium
GAGGGCACGTGGCGGATCCTCCGATACGTCAAGAACCAGTAGCTAGATGCTCTAATTGAGGCGCACGGCACGAACCGCCACGCCCTCAGCGAGCGGATGGACCTGGAGGTCTATGGAAGGGGGGGCGACACGATCGTACTGAATCTGCTCGAAGTGGAATTTCTCACCGACACCGAGTCGTTTTCCGTTAGGATCTGAGCATCCACTCCACGCTGACCCGGGTCAACCAGCGAAGGAAGAGACGGTGGTATCGGACGTTCTCTACACCGGCCAGCGCCATGCCTGCGATCCATATCACCCAGGACAGACCGTAACACACGGGTCCGATCAGGGCGTACAAAGCGTCCTTCTGAAAGGCCGCAAAGAGGCCGAAGAACACGACCGCGGGCCATCCCATGACGGTGCTGACGATAATCAGCGCCACGCCCACCACGAGCCGCAAGGACGGTGGTTGCCTGAAGGCGGCCAGATCCGCCTTTGCCTCCATGGCTTCCCGGATCCAGGGCCGCTCTGCAAGGCGTTCCCCTGTACGCCGCAGGAAGGAAGAGTGCGTGTTATGCAACGGATGAACCTCTCTCGACAGCCTCACGAGGTTCTTTCGCTACAGGTTCCATCACGGGCCGATCGATCAATCCCGAAAGACGCTGCATCTTCATTCCCCGGCCTTTCAGCCCCCGGATGAGCGTGTCCACTTCCTGTAACCACACCTCCACATCCTTCTTCTGTTTGCATTCCCGGTCGTGCAAGAGGATGATGTCCCCCGGCTTCGCCCGTGCAAGGATTCGTTGCGACAGGCCCGTCACCCTTCGGTTTCCCCGATCCCCGGAGCGACGGCTGAAGCCCGCGCAGTAGAGACCGGACGGGTGCAGAACGTGCCGGAGGCGGGGGTTCGTAATCCCAACGGGGGGACGAAAGGCAAGGGGTCGAATCCCGAAGGGTGCCAACGCGCGTTGACAACTCTCGATTTCTCGAGCCAACCGTTGACGGGATCGAAGCATCAGGAACACGTCGTGGGACCCTGAATGGTTCCCGATTTCGTGGCCTTCCTTCAGGATCCTCTGAACCAGGCCGGGACAATGCCTCACCTTGTCGCCGACCACGAAGAACGTGGCCCTGGTCTCGTGACGTGCCAGAAGATCCAGCAGGCGGGGCGTTGTAACTCGATCCGGTCCGTCATCAAAGGTCAGGGCGACCGCACCCGATTCTCGCCTGCCGGCCGTTACGATGGGCAGGAAGAACTGCATCCGCTGAACAAAGGGGGCGCAAAAAAAGGTGATGAGAAGGACCCCCCCCAAAGGAAGGAGGCTCCAGGCAGGCCGCACGAACCAGAGGATCGCCGCCGCCAGGCAGGCACAGATGCCCGCCAGGTGCGCACGGGACAGCGGGAGTGTTCGGGGTGTGGTTCTTCCTACCGGATCAGTCTTTCCCATAACGGCCCCGTATGGCCCAGCGCGTACATGCGTTGCGTGACACGGGAGATTCGCTCCGCAACCCCTGGCGTGATCCAGTTGGCCCGTCCCCCGGCGTGCTCGTTCACGAGGATCTCAATCTGTTCCACACCCGGTCCCGGCGATCTGTAGAAGACCGGGAAGAGGAGATCCTCGTCCCTCCCGATAGTCCCTTGTTCGACGGCAAGGGAGAACAAAGGAGTCTCAGGGAAGACACGGACGCCGCAGTAGATGAAGAACATGCTCTTCTCCAGTTGCTCCATGTTCCGAAGCGTTTCGGTCACGGTCTCTTCCGTCTCGCCAGGCCCGCCGAAGAGCACATAGTGCGCCCCGTGCAGCCCCGCTTCCAGGATGAGGGAGTGCGCACGGAAGACGTCCTCCACGCCAAAGGGCTTCAGATAAGCACGCAGCGTCGAATCACTCAGCGACTCGGTCCCGAACTCCACGTGGGTGCATCCGCAATCCGCCAGTCTTCGGAAATAGTCGTTGTCCAGGACGCGGGCCGTGAAGCTTGCCCCCCAGGGGACCGTCACCCCGGCGGCCTTCATGGACAGGGCAACTTCGATACTGTGCTCTTCGTCGGCATTGAAGACCGAGTCCGTGATGAACAGGAACTTCGCACCCGCTTCCTGCAACGCCCGGGCCGTCTTGCCGACCTCCCTCGGATCGAACAAACGCAGTCGATTCCCTTCGATCAGGGGCTAGGTGCAGTAGATGCAGCGAAAGGGGCATCCACGCTTGCTCTGAAGGTTCAGGATTCCGCTGTTTTTCAGGTAGTATCCGACGTGCGCCGATCCCGAGGGACTTTCCCGCGTGGCCGTCCCTTCCCACGGTGGAGGGATCGGGCAGACGAAGTCGGCCCCGACGACGCCCGGCAAATGTACGGTCTTCCCCGTTTCCAGCGCCCTCAGAAGAGAGGCCATCCGTTCCCCTTCACCCACGATGCCGTAGTCCGCATCGAGTCTCTCGAGCAAGGCGTGTGGAAAGAGCGTGAATCCGCTCCCACCGAGGATGACCGGCGCATCCGTGTTCTCGCGGACCACACGTACCACGTCGCCAACGTGGTCGAAGAAATGCTCGGGTCCGCACACGTTCGCGTTGTCGATGTTGCGCAGGGAGATGCCCACAGCCTGGGGGGAAAAGTCCTGAATGGCTTCGGTAATCCCTTCGACACCCTGGACGGTGTTGGTGTCGAGGACCCTGACCTGGTGGTCATGGGCGAGGGCCCCGGCCACGTAATCCAGACCGAGGGGATACACAGGATGGGGGTTCAGGTGGCTGTTGGCCGAAATAAGCAGGACTCTCAAACCGCGGACCGCCTTGGTCTGTGTTGCTCTGGGCAGTTTCTGTTTGCTCGTTCGAACCAGGATCTCACAATCACAACCCCTTCCCGTTCGACCTCATCCGTGCACGGTTATGGCGGAGAGCTTCCGGCCAAACCCAAGGATCAGGATCCCCCGGCCCTTGAGGGGAATTTCCGTATCCCCGGCTAGCCCTCGGGGGATCACGCCGGATTCCACGATCCGGTGAGCCATGACGCAGGCGGTGGCGGAAACCGATCCGAATTCCCCGAGCAAGATTCGATAATCGACCACCGGGCCTTGAAACCCTGTGCGCTGTAAAAAGCGGCTCAGTTGCTCGCCCGC
>JAUWSZ010000567.1 GCA_030609865.1 bacterium
AGTGGACGATGTTCGACTCCACAGGGAATCCCGTTTCGTCGTACCACTCGAACCGGTACTCGAAATCGACCGTGTATTTTCTCCGGTTCTGCACGATTGAGAGGCCATCCAGGAAGTCCCCCACGAACCTCGCCTTGATGTCCAGGACCTGGATCTCTTTGGCCAGAGGCTTGTCCTTGATGATGTAGTCCTTCTTCAGCACCTCGCCTTCTTCCCCTTCCCGTATCTCGCCCACGCCCACATTGGACGTCGTGATGCTGGCACAGGCCAGGGGCATGGTTCCGATCAGGGCCAGGAGGATCAGGAAGGCCCCTGTCATGCGCGTCTTCGGTCTGGTTTTCATCGTCGTCCCCTCCCTGGGTTGTTCGTGATTTGCTCTGGCGGTTCTTATTCTACCCCGTTGACCGCACTCTGGCCAGGCTGGAAAACGTTGAAGCCGATCAGATCCCAGGGGCCGGTCCGCGCGCTGACAAAGATCGTCTCCCCCGGCCGGACGTCCAGGACGAATTCCCTCTCCTGCACCCTGCCCCCCATCTTTCCGTGAAGGGCGAAGACCAGCTCATGTCTGCCCGACGGCAGGGAGATCCGGGCTACCTGCATATTCTGGGGCAGGGTCTGCCAGCACCGGAGGTCGGCCTGTTCGGTGAACACGTTGTAGAGGTTGGCCGCCAGCTCTGCTGCCCAACCACCCTGATCCCTCGCAGTCTTCACCATGGCGCCCTTGATCGCCGACCGGAGTACCTGCTTGAGGGCGAGGGTCGTCATCCGGTCGTCCAGATTCCGTATGGCGATCGCCTCCAGGTCTGTCAAGACGAAGGTCCTTCCGAAGAAGTGGCCCTGGCGGTCGTACAGCGCGCCATACCGAACCGGGTTCGGCACGGGCTCGTATTTCGGGAAGGCCAGGGAGATGAACCCCACGCTGGGAATCGGGATCGAGATCTTGATCTGCGTCTTCCGCGGGGCCATTCCAGAACCGAAAAAGATGAGCACGTCGCCTTCCTGCTTTTCGTCCCGCATGCGGGGTTGTCTTCCGAGTCTGTTCACATGCTCCTTCAGCTCGTCCGAGAGCCCGGAGCGTCTGGCCATCCGCAGGAGGTCGTTTTCCACATACGGAACCCCGGGCTGAAGTTCTTGCACCTTCTTTAGGTCGATATAGGCATCGTTGTACTCCCGGTTCAACTCGTAGACGATGGCGGACAGGTAGTACGCAAAGGCGTCTTCATACAGATTCTTTGCCCTTTGGACGATTTCGTTCTGATCCTCGTAGTGGGCATCCACCGCCCGGAAGACCTGACGGGACGAAATGCCCCTGCTTCTGGCCTCGTCTTGGATGCGCTCGTACTCCTTTTGATGCATGCTCTCGTTTTCCTTCTGGCGGGCGAAGCTCCTGCGTATCTCCACCCGTGCCCCTTCGTAGTCGTGCAGAAAGAGGTAGTTCGCGGCCTTGAAGGTGTTGACGAGCACCTTCTCGAAGGGTTCGCCGCTGTAGGGCAGGGTCTTCTCGTTGACGAACAGGCTGCCGACTTGAGCCGTTCCCTTGGACAGGCTCACAACGGCCTTTTCCTCGTGGTGCCGGATGACCCTTTCGGCCTCGTCGAATTGCGTATTGCTCTCTTCCAGATTGCCCCGGGCATGGAGGATCATCCCCCCTTCCAGGAGATAGGCGAGTCGGTTCAGGCCCTTCTTCGTATGTTTGTCTGCTTGCTCGAACGCCTCCTCCGAGCTGCCCCCCTCGAAGTCGCTGACAAGATTCCGTGTTTCGACCGGGTAGTGGGTCAGCGTGGAGCAGGCCACGAGGATCAAGGGGAGAAAACAGGCGAGCCAGGCAAAGAACGGGCAACAGGCTCTCGGACAGTTCCTCATGTCATGTTGCCTTGGCTGGTTTGCGGCCGTGGAGCGCGGAAGCAGTCCGGGCGCGCAAGCGGGCGCGGGGCCTGATCCCTGATCCCCGGCCCCTGACCCCTTTGTTCTTTCGCCTTGACCCTTTCGCCTTTGACCTTGCGGCGCAGGCCGCATATGAGACTGTATCACACCTTAGGAGGGCGTAGGCTGGATGTCAATGCGAGGGGTGATTTGTCGAGAAAAAACAGCTATGTTATGTATTTGGAAGCAAACGTTGATGTTCATCACGACGGGGAGTCCTGATTCATGGAGAATACTTCTTTGTTCGCGGCCTTCACGGCCGGGCTGCTCTCATTCCTTTCGCCCTGCATTCTGACGTTGATTCCGGCGTATTTGAGCTTCATCTCGGGCGTATCCTTGAGCGAGATGCGCAAAGAGGAATCCGAGTCGAAGTCCTCTGTGAAGGTCTTGTCAAACGCCTTGTTCTTCGTGATCGGCTTCTCCTTTGTCTTTGTAGCCCTGGGCGCGTCGGCAACATTCCTCGGAAAGTTCTTGATTGCGGAACTCGGCATACTGCGGAGGGTTGCCGGAGTCCTGGTGATCCTGCTCGGCTTGCTCGTGCTGGGCGTGTTCCGGATCGGGTTCCTGGACCAGGAGAAGCGTTACCACCAGAGGACGAAGCCCTTCGGCCTGTTCGGGTCCTTCCTGGTCGGTATGGCCTTCGCCTTTGGCTGGACGCCGTGCATCGGCCCGATCCTGGCTGGGATTCTGTTTGTTGCAAGCACGAAAGAGACGGTTGTCCAGGGAATCGGGCTCCTGGGTGTCTACTCGGCCGGGCTGGGCATTCCCTTTTTGCTGGCTGCCCTGGCGGTCGATCGGTTCTTGAGGGTCTCCTCGTGGATCAACAGGCACTTCCAGGCGATCAAAATCACGAGCGGATTGTTGTTGATCGCGGTCGGCATTTTGATGTTGACGGATGATCTCACCCGGATCACCGAGGTCTTGATGAAGCTCATAAGCATCTAGGTTGACAAGAGACCCGGATCCTTTCTACCTTGATCGGGGGGGGCTGGGCATGCCGGATATCTGCTGCTTGAGACGAAAATCGGTCGAAGGAACAAGGGCATTTTAGGGCAGTGTGTTGTAAGTAAAGGAGCTTTGATGTGAGCAGGACTCGAGTGGTGGTAACCGGAATGGGCTTGGTGACCCCCCTGGGCATTGGGGTGGATCGAAACTGGGAGGCCCTCTGCAAGGGCCGGTCAGGGATACGGAAGATCGACCGGTTCGAAGTGTCGGATCTCGCCTCTCAAATTGCCGGCCTGGTTCCTGATTTCGACCCTGAGCAGTTCATGGAGAAGAAGGAGGTCCGCAGG
>JAUWSZ010000700.1 GCA_030609865.1 bacterium
CCTTCCAGGGGCGTGCGATGCCGCGAACAGTCCTCGTTGGGCCTGAGATAGCCCATCTGCAGCGCATTGTAATCGCCGTGCTTGAAGGAGCCCTTGGTCATGGTCGCCAGTCTTCTCTCGATATCCAGGGGGCTGTAGGAGAATTGGAAGAGTACTTTCGCCTCCCCCATGTTGGTGCAGTAGCTGCTGACCATCTCGTAACACCGCCTACAGAGGTCTCTCTTGATGTCGTCCCACTCCTTGCCCTTGACTTCATAGGATGCCCAGGATTCAAACCGCAGGGTGTTGAGCGGTCCGTAAAGACCGCTGCGCGAGGCCTGATGCGGGTCGAACTGGGTCGTGCACGTGAAGTGGCCGGCCGGCTCGAGCAACTCACCATTGTCGACCTTGGCCACATGGGCCTTCACATCGTCCTCTGTCTCGTAACCGAAGACGTGAATCAGCGCCTCGTTTACATCCGGGTTGGACTCGGCCGCCTTGAACTTGGGAACTTCGCCTTTGATACCCCAGTGGGCAGTGTAGAAACTGCGGTGTTCCCAGCGCCAGTTCTTCACACTCGCTACAAGATCCTCGTGCAGGTCCTTCTCCTGCAAACACTTGAGAAAGGTCTGCTCCGGGTTCAGGGTACTGACCACCGCCTTGGCCCGGAACTCGCGACCATCCGCTGTCCGGACGCCCACGGCCTTCCCGCCTTCCACGATGATCTCGGTCACGTCGGCCCACTCGAGAACGTGGCCGTTATTCCTCTTGAGGGCATTGTGGATGGCCGAGGACAGGGTGTGGGACCCACCCCGAACGATGGCGGCATTCAGCATGCGGTAGATGTACAGCGGAATCAGGTACCCCACGCTCGTGGAGTCCGGGTCCAGGCCCCACATGGTGCAGATGTAAAGCAGGGCACCCCTCACCCGGGGGTTCTTGAACCCGTAGAAATCGAGCACGGACGCAGGCGTCTGCTCCGACACCTCCACGCAACGCCTGCCCAACTCGGTCTGGTTCATGAGCATGACGTTGTCCAGGCCGGGGACCGGATGCACGTAGGTCGCCGGGATCAGGATCTCGTCCGAGATCTCCTTGAACTCGGCGTACATCTTCTCGAAAGTCTCAGCATCCTCGGGCGAAAACTGCCGGATCGAGTCGGCCGACTTCTTCGGGTCCGTGTACAAGACCAGCGCCGAACCGTCTTTGTAGTGGAACGCCATCTGCACTTCCGGACGCAGGAAGGCAAGGTTGTTGCCGGGCAAATCCAAATCCTGGTAAGCGGGCATTTGCTCGGCCAACATCATGTAGATGGCATGAAGATTGAACCGGAAGGGCGATTGGAAATCATCGGTGGAAAGCCCACCGCCGGTCTCCCACTTCTTCTCGAGCACGCAGACCTTGGCACCCGCCTTGGCCAGATAGGCGCCACAGCTCAATCCGTTCGGGCCGGCGCCCACGACGATGACATCAAATTCGTTGCCGTAACCCATATCCCTTTCTCCTTATATTCTTCCTATAGATTCAGTGAAATCAGTCCGGCACAACAAGACGATCGAGGTTCTTGAGGAGCCACTCGCCCGGCCTGTGGATCCACCAGGGTTGCTTGCGAATCCCCATGTCTTCGGCCACGACGCAGGCCGCGTTGTAGCCGGTGGCGCCCCAGCTCAGGGAGATGGGCCACACACTGTTGCACATGTACAGGTTCTTGATGGGCATGCGGTAGGGCATCCGGTCGAGGTAGGACTGGCTCGCAGGAAAGGCCCCGCCAATGCCGTCGCCATACTCTGAAGCCATGTTGCCGCGCCAGATATCGAGGGGGGAGATCGCCAGGACGTCGAGGATGCTGTCTTTGAACCCTGGGGCATACTCCTCCAGTTCGTCCTCACGCTTCTTGACCAGCTCCCACTTCATGTCATCCCACTTTTCCGGATGGGAGTTTCCGTCCACGTCACGCCACCAGAACGGCATGATTTCCTCCAGCCGGAATGTCAGATACCCTTCGGGCGTCGCCTGGGTCGGATCGATGTTGGCGGGCACGAGCATCTCCCACCATCCGCTGAAGGCCCTTTCGGGATCGCCACATCGCTCGGCCACGAACCAGGATTTCCAGTCGTCCAGGGAATTTTTGCCCTTGTAGTAGAAATCAGACTTCATGATGTACGGTTCATGGGCCGCGCTCTTCCACTGCGGCCCCTTCTTCAGGGCCCAAATCGTCACGCTGGAGGAGCGCGAGGCGTTGTCGTAATACTTCATCTTCACGGCCAGGCGCCCATCGGCCTGCATCATCACGTCTTCACCGATCAGTTCCAGCGACTTGCGGGCCCCCACGTTGCTCACCACCGCGTGTTTGGCCATGATCGTCTGGCCGGGGAACATGACCGAATCGTCGGTGAGCTTGACGCCCTTTGCCACCCCCTCTTCGGTGATGATTTCATCGACGATCGTGTTTCTCCACATGGTGCCACCATGGTCGAGGAAAGGCCGGGCCACCGCAGGCACGAGCGAGTGGTTGCTTCCCCTTAACTGTCCGGTGGGGACGTACAAAGAGCCCATGATACCCAGTGGGCCCTGAGCCTTGGCCAACGGGTCGCCGATGACCAGCGTTGCGCATCCCGGCTGGAACATGACCTGC
>JAUWSZ010000711.1 GCA_030609865.1 bacterium
GCCCAGATCCTTCTCGACGATGTCGTCGGCCTCACTCTGGTTCCCAAGCTGGGGCTTGGGAACCAGGGAGTCAGGGCCGGCCGGGCGCGCGAACTCGCCTGCACCCTGAAGATCCCTGCTGAGGAAGAACTGCAATGCCTGGGCTACGGCATCCGCACAGGAAGAAATCCTCTTCTTTCCGATTCCCCGCGGCAAGTGGCAGCTTATGCCCCGCAGTTGCCGGGCCACCTGTTCCGGGTCGACTCCGGACCTCAAGGCCAGGGAGGCGAGCCTGCCGATCGCCTCTGACTGGCTGGATGCACAGCCCCCCGCCTTTCCCATCGAAGTGAAGACTTCAAAGGGCCTTCCCGTCTCATCCCAGTTGATCGTCACGTACAGGGACCCGCAGCTCGTATCCATGCGCTTCGTGAGGCCCTGCATGAACTCCGGCCTGGGACGGGGCGTCAAGCGGGCCCTGGCCCCGGATTCCTCCTCGAGCGGGGTCGAGGCACGGGATGGGCCCACCCCCTTCTGGAGAACCTGGTGCTCCCGGCTCCCGTCGCGGTAGATCGTAACCCCCTTGCACCCGAGCCTGTAAGCCAGCCAGAAGGCCTCACGCACCTCATCCTCGGTGGCGTCTTCGGGGAAATTCACGGTCTTGGACACGGAATTCTCGATGTGCTTCTGAAAGGCCGCCTGCATGCGGATGTGCCACTCAGGCGATATGTCATGGGAGGTAACGTAGACCCTTCTCCAGCGCTCCGGCACCTCATCCAGGCCCTGCACGCTGCCGGTCCGAAGGATCTTCTCGATGAGTTCGTCCGAGTAGAAGCCTTCCCTCCGGGCGATTTCTTCGAACAAGGGATGGATCTCCACCAGGCGCTCGTTGTCGAGCACATTCCGGACAAAGGCAGCGGCAAAGAGGGGCTCGATTCCGCTGGAACAGCCCGAGATCAGGCTGATCGTGCCCGTGGGCGCAATCGTGGTCGTGGTTGCGTTCCTCCGGGGAGGGAATCCCTGTTCCGCAAAGATGCTCTGCTCGAAATTGGGGAAGGGCCCCCGCCTCTCGGCCAGTTCCTCTGAAGCACTCAACGCTTCGCGAGCGATGAATTCCATGACCTTCTCTGCCAGCCGGGTCGCCTCCTCCGAGTCGTAAGGGATGCCGAGCCGGATCAGGAGATCCGCAAAACCCATCACCCCCAGGCCGATCTTCCGGTTGGCTCGCGACATGCTCTCGATCTGCTCGAGGGGGTAACGATTCGCATCGATCACATTGTCCAGGAAATGGGCGCTCAGGCGCACGTTTTCCGCGAGCTTCTCCCAATCGACCCCCCCGTCGTCCCCAACCACCCGGGCCAGATTGAGTGAGCCGAGGTTACAGGACTCAAACGGTAGAAGGGGCTGTTCACCGCAGGGGTTCGTGCTCTCGATCCTTCCGAGTGCGGGGGTCGGATTGTCCCGATTGATCCGATCCATGAACAGGATTCCCGGCTCGCCGTTCCGCCAGGCCGACTCCACGATCCTCTCGAAGACATGGGCGGCACGAAGACGGCCAGTCACCTCGCCGGTTCTGGGGTTGATCAACTCGTAGGTTTCATCTGCCTCTACGGCCTCCATGAAGGATTCCGTCAAGGCCACGGAAATATTGAAGTTGTTGAGACGGCTGCTCTCCTGCTTGCACGTGATGAACTCCTGGATATCCGGATGATCCACCGCCAGGACGCCCATATTGGCGCCCCTGCGCATCCCCCCCTGCTTGATCGTCTCGGTGGCGGCATCGAACACGGTCATGAAGGAGATCGGTCCGCTCGAGACGCCCCGGGTTGACTTGACCTGATCGTTTCGAGGCCGTACACGGGAGAACGAAAAACCCGTACCGCCCCCGCTCTTGTGAATCAGGGCAGTGTTCTTGACCGCCTCGAAGATGCTGTCCATGGAATCGCCAACCGGGAGGACAAAACAGGCGGAGAGTTGCCCAAGCTGGCGGCCCGCATTCATCAGGGTCGGCGAGTTCGGCATCATTTCCAGGCTCGTCATGAGCCGGAAGAACCGCTCTTCCGTCTCTTGGACCTCGGCTTCCTCCCCATACGGGAGATCGGCTTGCGCCACCGCCCGGGCCACGCGACGGAACATTTCCTCCGGAATCTCGATGGGCCGGCCCTGCTCGTCCTTCCTCAGGTACCTCTTCTCGAGCACCCGAAGCGCATTCTCGCTGAGTTGAACAGGGTGGTCCTCTCCCATGGGAAGAGCCACACTTCTCGAATCGCCCTGATTCTGTTCATCCTCAGGGCCGCTACCCTGAGTCTTGTCCAGCCGACTTATAGTACCCACTTCCTTCCTCCTACCATACCTGCGGACATTGCGAGGAGCCGGAGGCGACGCGGCAATCCCCCAGCCACCTTCTGGAACGGAACGTGACCCCACCTCCGGACATTGCGAGGAGCGCCAGCGACGCGGCAATCCCCCAGCACCGACTCCGAGTCCCTCGCACAACACCGGACATTGCGAGGAGCCGGAGGCAACGCGGCAATCTCCCAGCACCTCGGTTCCCCTCTCCCTTGCGAGGGAGAGGGTCAGAGCCTGTCCC
>JAUWSZ010000529.1 GCA_030609865.1 bacterium
CCTGCAAGAGGGAGGGCCGGTTGCTCGCCGCACAAGGGCGCTATGAGGCGGCGACCCGGATGCTCGAGAAAGTGGTCGCCTTCGAGCCGAACGACCTCGAGTCCTGGGGAGAACTCGGCCGCATCCACTGCAAGGGAACGAAAAATCTTCCGGAATCGATCGAATGCAGCCGGAGGGCCCTGGAGATCGACGAAGATCTCGTCTGGGTGAAGTGCAATCTCTGTCTTGCGCTGCTCTTCGACGGCCAGTTCGATCTGGCGAAAAAGGGATTCCTCGAAGTGATCCGATCGGTCCGAAACAGCAGGGGCTACGACCGGGAATTCCAGGAGAACTGCAAGGCCCTGCTGCACGACTGCCTCGGCGAACTCTATGCTTCAAAGAAGGAGGCCTCGGGTGAACGGCTCGCCCACATCAAGGACATCATCGAGCTCCTCGAGATCGAGAAAATCTATTTTCATTAAGAAGGGGCAAACATGGCCAAGGATATCTATAGACAGCTGCAGGAATGTATGGATCAGTACTCTGTCGGCTTTGGCGCGACAAAGTCAGGTGTGGAGCTGGAGATCCTCGAGAAGCTTTTCACCGAAGAAGAGGTCCGGATGTACATGGTTCTCACCCTGGAACTCGAGTCGGCCCAGGAAGTGGCGGAACGGACGAACCAGGACCCTGCAAAGGTGGAGGGGGTTCTGCAGGGGATGATGAAGAAGGGGCTCGTCTTCCCGAGATATCCCAAGAAAGAGGGAGAGCCCTTCTACTATGCGGGTGCGGCCTGTGCGTCACCACCTGCCCGGAGGATGCCCTGAGCCTCCAAGAGATACCCGAGGCGGAACGCAAGGTGCCACCAGAGAGAACCGATTTCATGAAGCCTACAGCGGAATTCGAGAGCAGGTTCCGGTAGGGCCCTGTTAGGGTTTTCATTCTATTCCATTCAGGAACCGGGCATCATCCACTCCAGAGCGCCCGACTTCAGGTCGACGGCTGACTCAGGGCAGATCTCCATGCAGCAGTAGCACCGGATGCACTTGTCATAATCGTAGAGGGGAACGTTCTTGCTCCCGTCCGCCTTTTCGATCGCTCCCGCCGGGTAGATTGCCTTGCACTGGTAGCAGAGGGCGCACTTCTCCCCCTGGGGCACCGGCTTGCTCATAAACAGGTTACGGAATCCCTTGACGGCGCTTGGCATGTGGTCTATACTCTGAGTTACACCAAGTGTTACTTGGTATGAATCCTAAAAAGGAGGCCCATCTTGAGAACAACCAAGCTCCTAACCGTATCTATGCCCCCTCGGCTCTACAACACGGTGACGAAGTTGGCAAAAAGGGAAGACCGAACCAAGAGTGAGCTGATACGAGAGGCCTTGAGGCAGTATGTCTGGTCCCGCAACTTACGGGATATCCAGGGCTATGGCCAGAAGAAAGCCGGGGCACAGGGAATTACCGAAAACGACCTCGAGACCCTGGTAGATGAGGAGTGAGCGCGAGAGGTCTTCTGCAATTCCTTGGATGACCGTATCATGACGATCTGTCACCTGAATTTCAACAAGGGCTTCCGTGGATCCGGTCGGCAGACCGAGATTCTGATTCGGGCCCTTGCCGAAAGGGGATTCGAGCAAAGGTTCGCCGTCCGGGCCGGCTCTCCGCTCGCGGAACGGCTCTCCGAGACCGATAGGCTGGAGATCGTCGAACTCAGGAAGCCCTTCTTCGTGCACACGGGAGTGTGCAAAGGGGTCGAGCTGGTTCACGCCCACACCGGTCAGGCCGCTCAGCTTGCAGCCGTAGGGCACTTGATTCACCGAACGCCTTACATCATCACCCGCCGTGTGGACAACCCGATTGGGAACCACCTAATGAACCGGCTGGCCTATCGAAACGCCTCGCGCGTCGTTGCATTGTCACGGGTCATCCGTGAGCGGGTGACCGATCTTCTGCCCAATTTGGACGTGGCGACGATTCCGGACGCCCTGGCCGAGCTGCCCGTGGATCCGGCTGAGGTCGACAGATTGCGCGCGAAGTATGCAGGGAAATTCCTGGTTGGCCATACAGGAGAACTCTGCAATGTGCACAAGGGTCAACTCTACCTAATCCGGGCGGCGCGTCGACTACAGGAAGAAGCCCCTGATCTGCACATCCTCCTGATGGGGCACGGCGAGGACGAGGATCTGTTCCGCAGGGAGGCCGAGGGCCTCAGCAACGTGGAGTTGGTCGGTTTCGTAGACAACGTGGGCGATTATCTGAGCGTCCTGGACGTCTTCACCTACCCCTCTCTTCACGAGGGGATGGGGTCTGCCATCATCGATGCAATGGATTTTGCCCTGCCCGTGGTGGCCACGGATGTGGACGGGATCCCGGACATCGTGGACCAGGAGGTGACCGGCCTGCTGGTTCCTCCAGCGGACGGGGAAGCCCTCGCGGATGCGTTTCTGAAGGTGTACCGTGACGCGGACCTGCGCCGAAGCATGGGCCGGGCCGGCAAGGAGAGGGCCGGCCTGTTCTCGCCGGAGCGGATGGCGGAGCAATACCTTGAGTTGTACAAGCCATTTCTAAGAGAATGAGAGAATGACGAAGAGAGGCACCTTGCCAACGGACAGTTGAACCTGCCCCGCTCACTTCTCAAACAGGCTCGCATATTTTTCGTAGCCTTCCTTTTCCAAATCTTCTTTCGGAATGAACCGCAACGAGGCGGAATTGATGCAATACCGAAGTCCGGTAGGCCTGGGGCCGTCCGAAAACAGGTGGCCCAGGTGGGAGTCCCCGTGCCTGCTCCGCACCTCGACCCGCACCATCCCGTGACCCTCGTCCTTGTTCTCGACGACGTTTTCCTCCACGAGCGGTTTCGTGAAGCTCGGCCACCCGGTGCCGGAGTCGAACTTGTCGGTGGAGACGAACAGGGGCTCGCCGGAGACGACGTCTACATAGATGCCTTCCTTCTTGTTGTTCCAATAATCGTTCGCAAAGGGCCTCTCGGTGCCGTCCCCCTGGGTCACCTGGTACTGGAGAGGTGTCAGGTTCTTCTTGAGTTCCTCCTCAGAGGGTCTTGTGTAGTTTTGAGATGCACCTTGCGCTCTCTTCTCGGCCATTTCGCTGCCCCACGTCTCCTTCAAGTAGTTTTCACGCCCGGACCCGTTTCGATAGCGCTTGTAATGGGTAGGGTTCTTCGTGTAGTAGTCCTGGTGGTATGCCTCGGCCTCATAGAACTTCGTCGCTTCCACGATTTCGGTTGCAATCAGCCGTTCAAACTTGCCCGACCCTTGCAGGGACTCCTTGGAGGCCTTCGCCAGACGCCTCTGCTCCGCATCGTGGTAGAAGATGGCGCTTCTGTATTGGCTCCCGCGATCCGCAAACTGCCCGCCCGAATCGATCGGGTTGATCTGCATCCAGAAGACGTCCAGCAACTCTGCATACGTC
>JAUWSZ010000014.1 GCA_030609865.1 bacterium
AGGGAAGGAACAGGACGCTCAGCAGGGCCATCTGCCAGTTCAGCCAGAACAGGATCGCTGCCGTGATCACGCAGGTCAGGGAATTGAACAGGTACCCGGGGATCGTGTCGGTCACGAGGGCCTGGATGTCGGCCATGTCCGAGGCGATCCGGGAATAGATGTCTCCGAGTTTCTTCCTGGTGAACAGGCTCAGCGGGACGCGCTGCAGGTGCTCGAACAGGTCCTGCCTCATCCGAAACAGGACCCGGGCGGAATAGTGGGTGTAGAGGTAGCTGTTCGTCACGCGCAGGAAAAAGCTCAGGACGAGCAGGCAGACGACAGCGATCAGGATGGTGGCAAGGAGTTCGTGGTGCCGGCCGATCAGGACCTTGTCGATCAGCACCTTGGCGAACAGGGGCTGGATCATGCCCAGCGCGGTGCTGACCACACTGAGGGCGATCGACACGAGCAGCACCGTCCGGTGGGGTCGCACGTATTGGCCCAGGTATCGGATCGTCGCGCGCAGTGTTTCTTCCATCGCTCAACTGCCCCCGAAGTAACACATGTAGCCCTTGTTGCAGTGGTCGGGCGTGCCTCGGATGGAGCGCGCAAGCTCGGCCACGGCTTCACGGGACGCGCCGTTGCGCAACTCGTCCATCACGGTCTTCACGAGTTGGAGGCTCCTCATCTTCCTGTAGAACGAGGCTTCCCTGCCCACAATCTTGACCGAGCCGATCCCCCAGTCCCGGAAATGCGCGAACCAGCACAGGCTGCACGGCCCGTTCGGCACGCCTGACTCCTCCATGGAAGAGCCGCAGTTGTTCTGATACCACAGGTATTCCCGGAGTTCTTCCCGATGCCGGGCTATTTCGTCGGCAGAGATCATCTCCCCGTCGGACCGATGGACCCGGACTTCCCAGTCCGTCAAGCAGAAGGGGCTTCCCATCGCGTGGCTCGTCTGGCAGAGGCCTTCCTCAAAATAGCAGCCATCGTTCACGGCGAAGATCTCGAACGCCATCTTTCCGCTCTCTTCAGCCGTGACGATCCGCTCGATCTCCGGAATCCGGAGTTGTCTGGGCAGGATAATTCTTTGGATGCCCAGGGACGCGTAAAATGCCACGGTCCGGGTGTTCGTGCATACGCCCAGGCTGCTCAGGTGGAGGTCTGCGGGAAGATTCGCTTCGGAGAGTTTCGAGAGAAGGTTCAGATCGCTCACGATCAGGCTGTCCACGCCAAGCTCGCCCGTGAGCCTTTCGGCCAGCGCCAGCACGTGCCTCGCGCTCCCCCGGGTGTAGAAGGGGGTGTTCATCGTGACGTGGACCGGTGTATTCTCATTATGGGCTTGGGTCACGATCGACCGGATGTCCTCCCACGAGGAGAGATTGGCCCCCTGCGGGCTCCTCCTGTTCATCCACCAGGTGCCGCCAAAGTGCTCGTCCCACTCGGGTGTGATCACCCCGCAGTAGAGTTCATCGGCCCCGCACTCGAGGAGCATCTCGAGTTCGGTAACGGAGCTTATGGGGGCTACTATGTTCACTAGTTGTTCTCGTCCTGTGCTAGGGAATTCCTGTTTTCACGGCATGACGGCCGATTGTTGCCAATGCCCTCTGGGGTTGGAGGTAGGGCCTGACCCCCGGCCCCTGATCCCTGATCCCTGTCCTATATTGCAAGGCCCTGGCAGACCAGACGAACCTCCTCATAGGTCGCGTCCTTTGCAAAGCTCCGGAGAACCGAAGGCGGGTACAGGTAGAAGACCGTGTTTCCGCCCTCGAAGAGCCGGAAGTGAGATTCGGCGCCGCCCAGTTCGAGCAGGAGCCCGTTACACGGGGCATGGCACGCGTCGAGGGGGCTGAACTTCCTCCCGGCCGGGGCCTTGAACGAAGCAATCCGGCACACCCTGCCCGTGGATACGTAGCCGAAAGGGAAGTACACCGATATGCCGAGGCCGGCCGTGCTCTTCAGACCGGTTTCCCCATAAGGAAGAAGATCTCTCTCGAGGCGGCCCACTTCCAGGTCCCTCATCTTCTGCTGAAATTCAGGGAAGTCGAAGGTACACCCCTCGAGCAGTTCTTCCGCATCCTCCGAGATCCCGGCGGCACTCGCCGGATCCGCAAGACGGGGGTCCTTGAACCCCTGGTTGAGGAGTCGTCCCGCCGCCACGGTGAGGGAGGGATGGTTCTCTCTCAAGGCGCCCAGGAGTCCCCAGTCGTTCACCACCACCTCGGTCCCCGGGATTTGTGTTTCCAGAAGACGAAAGAGCCGAGAGCATCTCTCCATGCCCTCGTCGGTCACGGGTGGGGTCAGCAGTGTGACTCGCCATCCGTTTCCGTTGGCCGATCGCGTGATGGCCTCCAGGGCGGCTGGGTCAGGCATGCGGTGGACGCAGAACTCGTCTCCCACATAGACGCGCTCGACGTGTTCGGGAATCGAAAAAACCCAGTCCTGTACTCTGGGTTCCAGGTCCTCGTAAAGGTCGCAAACCTGCTTGGGAATCCGGTCCAGTTGGTCCAATTGGCCCGGGTGTCGGACGTGTACGGCCAGTTCCATGCGGTTTTCCGTTCCGGTAAGTGGCTTATTGTGAGGTCCTGGCCAAGAGGGTCGAAGTCGACAACGTCTTGGGGTCAGGTCTAGGTGCCAAGGGATTGCCGCGTCGCCTTCGGCTCCTCGCAACGTCCTTGGTTGGGGTCGCTTCCCTTCCCCACGCCCCTCCTGGATTCCCGCGTTCGCGGACGGCGATTTGCACTCAAGGGCGGGGTGGTTGGGCCTGACACCTGATCCCTGATCCCTAACCCCTGTTACTTAGTGATTCGAGTCATGGCGACTCCATCGCTCTTCAACGGAATCATGCCGATCTGCTTCATCGTTTCGGCGTCGTACACGACCAGGTCCGGTCCGGCAGGGCCCGCGTAGATCTTCTTCCCGTCCGCGGTCGTGGCCAGGGAGTAGACAGTGCCTCGTGCAAGGTGATCAAAGGCGAGGGCCTGCCCGGTCTTCATGTCCACCTTGTAGAGTTCGTCCATGGCCGCATACAGGTACTTGGTATCCGGCGAGACGATCGAGGAGTAGATCGGCGCGAAGTGGTCTGCCGCCTCGAGCATGCGAACCTTCCCCTTCCCGTCGATGATCATGTAGAACATCAAGGGGGCCCCAACCGGGGGCTTGCCGCCTGCCATCATCACCTTCTGCATCGCCTGCACGTAGACTGCCTGGTCGACCACGCGGCCGGGCTCGAGGCCCGAATCCCCCGGGTCGAGGATCTTCAACCGATCCTCCCCCGCATAGGCAGGCCCGCTGAACAGGCCATGATCCCCGGGGCTCTTGTTGTTGATCAGGGTGAGTGCATTCAGGACCGGCTGTCCCTCCTCAGGGTTGAGAATCCCCTTGACCTTTTCCAGCTCACCGGTCTTCAGATTCAACTTGAACACATCCTGCGACATGATGATCGCGTGGTCAGGATCGTCCTTCAGGGAGATAACCCCGTTGGAGTTAGACGGAACCTCGTAGTTCTTCACGACCTGCCGCTTCTCCATGTCAAAGATCACGAACTGCTGCGGCAGGACATTAAGCCTCGGGACGTTCATCTTCTTCTTGGTGACCATCCAGATCATGTAGAGCTGCTTGCCGTCCGGGGAAACCGCAACAGCAGATCCGACGTTGACCATGTTGAGCGGCGTCCAGAATTCGTACCGATCGATGATCTGCTGCTTGTCCGTGTCGACCACATAGATCGAGCGCCAGGCGTTGATGTAGTAGCGCTTCCCGTCGTCCGAGGCGACACCACTGATCACGTAGTCGTTGTACGAGAGGGTCTTGACCACCGTGTCCGTATCGCAGTCAATGATGTGAAGGTAGTTCGAGCAGGGCACGTAGAGGTAGTCTTTGGCCACGGCCGGCACGGACAGGCCGAGCACCAGCAAGAACACTAAGGTGAGTAAAAGAGTCTTTTTCCGAAGGCGTTCCATGTTTGCCCCCTTACTGATTGTTTGGGTACTGAGGAATTCCCGCTTCCGAGGGAATGACGGACAGTTCTTTTATCTCTTGATGACGAAGTTCAGGTTTCTCCAGTCCCGTTCGATGGCCAGGCACTGGTTCTGAAACCCGTAGAAGTTCGTCATGCCGTCCGGGGTCTGTGCCGGCCACCAGCAGGGGCCTGAACAGGTGGTGAAATCCCGGGCGCTCGACACGCAGTTGCCGATCGGCGTGCCGGGCCGTGGATTGGTCTCCCAACCGGTGTCGAAGATCGTTGTGCACCCGATCGGCATGCCGGTGAGGATGTTGATTTCCTCCATGCCGAAGACTTCCCGCTCCTCCAGTCGCCTTGCCCGCCTGTTGACGGCCTTCAGTCCTTTACTCTTCTTCATTTCACCCTCCTTCTGATTCACTCAACCATCGGCTTGCGGCGGATAGCCACGGGACATGCACAGCATGTCCAGAAACTCGGGCCGCTCCGCTGCAATCTCGCAGTATGCCTGCATGCCAATCTCTCCCCATTTCCTGATCCACTCACAGTAGTGCAGATTGGGTTTGAGATGGCTTCCTTCCCGAACGCATGCCTCGTGGTAGCACCCTCCGGTGCAGATGGTTCGGGCCCAACATTCTTTGCACTCTTCCTTGTTGCTGATCTCTGCCTCCTGCCTGAATCGAGCGAGCCTTTCCCGGTCGAAGCCGCCCACGACATCGCCCATGCGGAAGTCCTCCTGGCCGGTGAAGCGCTGGCAGAGGTACAGGCGGCCCTCCGGGTCTACCGAGAAGAGCCCCAGCCCGGCCCCGCAGGGATAGTTCATCACCTCCCCCTGGTGGAGCGAGACGAGAAGATCGATCAGGTTCGAGAACCCGAGGAACCTTCCTTCTCTTGCGGCGTCCACGAATTCCGCGGCAAGTCCCTTGAATTCTTCGAGCAGGAGGTCCATGGCGGCATCGTCGAGCTGGAAATCAGGGTGCCCGGTCGTGACGGGTGCGAAGCCTGCCTCTACGAAGCCCAGACCGAGCAGATGCCGCAGGATCTCCCTGACCCTGCCCGCCTGCTCGGCCACGGTCACGCGCGCGACCACGGGCCTGCTGTGGGGCCCTTCCAGCAGGCCCTTGACCTTCGGCAGGATAATCTCATAGGAGGGGCGGTCGTCCGGGAAGCGCCGGTAACGATCGTGGACCGCCTGATACCCGTCCATGCTCACCGTGACGCCTATATTCTTCTCGTCGAGAAAACGAACGATCTCGTCTGTAAGAACGGTTCCGTTCGTGGTGAGGGCAAAGCTCACCCTTTTGCCGGTCCCTTTCGCCTTCTCCGTGACCAGCTCCACCACGAACCGGATCACCTCGAAATTCAGGAGCGGCTCGCCACCGAAGAAGACGATAACGAGTTCTTCGAGTGGGCCCGAATGCTCGAACAGGAACTCGACGGCCCTTTGTGCCACCTCGCGGGACATGGCCTGCTGCCCGCCGCCCGCTTCACGGTCCTTTCCCTCTGCCTGGTAGCAGTAGGTGCAGCGCAGGTTACACGCCTCGGTCACGTGGAGGATCAGGGTCTTCAGGGGGATCTTCGCTTCGGATGCGTGAACGCCCGGGCTGCGCGGTGCAGCGCCGTTTCCCGGCACGATCACCCGGCGCTTGAGCAGCCCCTCGAAGAACTCGGCTCTTTCCGCCTCCGACAGATCGGTCAGCCAGGCCGTCGCCTCGTCCCGGGTCCGTTCTCCGGCCTCGGACCAGCGTGCAAGCAGGTCCCGGGTCGGGGCGTCCATCTCGAAGATGGCCTTCTCCGCCGCAAGGAAGAGAAAGTCCCTTTCGTCGGCCCGGATCTTTTTGTGTTCAGCGACTTTGTACTTCTGCATTCGCATCCCAGTCAGCTAAGGGATCCCCGCATTCGCGGGGAGGAGGGCCTCCGGCCCTCACTTTATGTGTGTGACGAAGTCAGGTTCGGTAACGGCCAGCAGGGACCTTCCCTTCAACTCTCTTCCGCCGTCCTTGAAGGACGCGCCCACCGCGATCAACCCTACGCCCTCCCTTCGCTGGAATCTCTCCTCGATCGGCGCGTAGGTGGTCACAGGGGTGTAGAGGCCGTTCATGATCGAGGTGTCAAGGTACTTCAGGTCATCATCGTTCTCCCGGGTGACCTCTTCCTCGAGCCACCACTTCGCGTCAACAGGCTCCAGGATGAGATCGTCCTCGGTCTCGGGCTTGCCGTCCTTGCCGAAGTTGACCGCCCGGGCCACGAACTGCACCCCGTGCGGGGGATAGGCCGCCCCGCTGCTCACCCGGGCCCGTCCCAGGGCAGGAAAGATCCGAATTCCGTCGATCTTGTCGAACACGATGACCGGCTCGTCACAGGCAACGCCCTCTACCTGTATACTCACAGGCCCTGTCGAGGCGCTCGATGCGGCCACGACCTCCATGACGATTTTCGAATCCCCCTCCTTTTGGGCCTTCACGACCGTCACGTTCGGGTCGGAGAACCTCACATCCGCTGCCGAGACCTTGGCCGGCAGGTTGACGCCGATCGCGGTCAGGCTCTGCGGCTCGCCCGAAGCGCGAACCGCCCTCGGGTACACGGCAATGATCCTCGGGGCGCCGCCTTCCTTGTAGAAGGCCTCGTTCCCGTATGTATTGCTGTCCTGGACAACGGTGTACCATTTTCCGCTGAATCCCATGACCGCGTCATCGAGGTCGAACACGCCTTCGATTCTGCCGGTGAGGGGCGTAGGGGCCAGCTCGCAGCGCAGGTGGTAGGTCCCGTAGAGCGTGCCCTCGCCGACCCATTTCATGCTGTTTCCGTTCTCGTAGCGGACCTCCTTTTCGATCAGGTATTCGTCCTCCCCCTTCTTCGGGTTCGGTTTGAACGTGCAAACCCCCTCGTAATGCCCGAGGCCCGGCTGGTACCCGGCCAGGTTCCACTGCCCTGTGAGGTCCCGATCCTTTCGGTTGGCCATCCAGTCCCGCCACGCCTGGGTGTCCATGGGGAACATCTTCGCGAGCACGTCCACTAGGTCCATGGCCTCCTTGGCCCAGTCCATCTCACGCATCTGGGGCAGGACCGTGGGGTAGTACCCCAGGTGCATGTTCATGTTCTCCACCCATTGCTCCCGGGTTTTCCTGTGCCCCCGGACCTTTCCGTACGCGTGACAACGGACACAAGCGGTGAAGATCCTCACCTCGGTCTTGTCCTTGGGGATCTCCCGGTACTGGCTGTTCTCTTCGGTGTTGTAGTAGGCGACCTCGGCCATCTCCGCGGGTGTCAGGATCAGGTGCGTGCTGAGTTCCTTGATGACCGGGTAGAAATCCTTGTCATCGATCGCCGCACCATTCAAGCGGATCATCCGGTCGACCACGTGGATCCACTCCTCCGTCGACTTCCGGGTCTCTTCGATCACCTCCATCCGGCCCTGCTGGTCCAGCCTGTGGCAGGCGGAACACCTCTGCCGGACCGGTCCGAACTCCACGAAGGGTGTCGTCGCGTGCACCATGGCCTCGCACAGAATCGATGCAAAGAGCGCAAAGAAGGCCACGCAGCAAGTCTTCAGAAACCGCATCAGAAATCCCTCCTATTCATGTCGAGTTATGCCCCTGAAGGCATGTGTTGCCGGACACAATATACTTGGGTTACATGGAGCCCGCAACCGATTTTATGTAACGCGCTCATCCCTGTTTCTTCTTGAGGTAGGTTCCGATCAGGTCTTCGATCTGTTTTCCCACGTCCACTACCGGCGTCTCTTCCGGGTCGATCACCCAGAGCATGGTCACCCCCTCCAGGCTTCCCAGGATTACGTTCGCCATCACTTTCGGGTTCACCTTTCGAAACTCCCCTTTCTTGATCCCTCGGGCGATGACCTCGCTGATTATGTCTCTGGCTTCCCTGAAGCATTCCTGAACCGGCTTCTTGATGGAATCCTCGCTCTTGGAGAGCGCATACAGGTCCAGCCAGGCTTGCGAGATCTCGAGATTGAGCCGCCCAATATCGAGATACCGCGGAATGAAGAATTTGAGTTGGTCTGTGGCGCTTTCGAATTTTTCCAGTCCCTCGAGCAATTCTTCTCTGTAGACGTTCACCGCGTAGCCCACCGAGGCCGCGATGATTGCCCCCTTGTCGGAGAAATAGTGGTGCAGCAGCCCGTGATTGCATCCGGCGGTATCCGCAATTTCGCGGATCGTCGCCTTGGCAAGGCCTTTCTCCGATATGATCTTGAAGAAGGCCTCGATGATCTCCGTCCTTCTGATGTTGCCTATGCTCTCCACTTCTCTTCCCCTACTCTCCTCGACGCGGCCGGAGGGACCAACCAGCAACCCAACAATTTAGACGCCAGCCCCATATATTAGTCAACTGACTAATTCCTGATACCACCGACCGAACCTCCTGTCAAGGACTTTTCTTGTCCGAATCTTTCCCGTTCCTTTGACAGGCTATCGCCGTCCTGCCTATCTCTTGACGTCGATGACTAAGGGAATTGGGTAGCGCGGGAAGGACGGCGACTAACGTTCGCGGGAATGACCCCCTCCTGTGACCAAGGGACTCCCGACGGCCCTGGGATTCCCCTACTCGGAGACGAAGTCGGCGTGGTGGCGGCCCGGCTTGATGGTTGTCACCAGTACGGAAGAGGCAACGAATGTGACGATGCAGACCAGGAAGGCGATCTCGTAGCTTCCGGTCGCATCGAATATCTTTCCCGCCCCGGGGATGCCCACCACGACTCCGATCGCAAACCCGCTCATCACGAGACCCATGAGCTTGCTGAAGTGAAGCACTCCGAAGCAGCGGCTCACGAGAATGGGCAGCACCACAGCGTTCCCGGCGATTCCCAACCCGAACGGAACGGCATACAGCCAGAGAAGGTTTACGTCCCGAAGGCCCATCCGGACGAAGAGCACCTCGAGGAGGCTTGACCCGCAGGCCAGCAGGATGCCTACGATGGCCAGAACAACGGCAGGGCTTATCCGGTCGGCCATCCAGCCAAAGAGCAGGCGACCCGGAATGCTCAGCAGGACCGTAAACCCGAGAAAGGATGCCGCCTGCTGCGGCGTGAAATGGACCTCCTGGATCAGAAACGGCACGAAGTGAAAATTCATCGCCGAGAGTCCCAGCAACTGCAGCACGTACGTGGCAAAGATCAGCCAGAAGGTGGCCGATGCGATGGCCTGCTTGACGGGCAATCCGGACATGGCGGAAGTCGAGTCCTCGCTCGCGGCCTCGCCATCGGGCAGCAGGCCGAGTTCAGAGGGCTTCGTGCGCACAAAGACCACGATCAGGGGGATCACGACCAGCCACGTGACGCCGAAGGCAACGAGCCAGGTCTGCCTCCACCCGAGCGTCCGGATCAGGAATTCGTTCAGGGGAGGCAAGAGGAAACCCCCGGAACCGATGCCGAGCATCATCAACGACATGGCCCGGCCCCTGTACTTGTTGAACCAGTTCGTGATGGCGGTCTGCGCCGGCACGAGGGTGGTGCCCGCAACGGCAAAACCGGCACCGAACATGATTGCGTAGAGCATCCACAGGGCCTGCATCGAGGCATACCCGATCAGGGTCAGGCTGGAGATGACGGCCGCGCCGAGCATCGTCTTCATCACGCCGAACCGGGCGATCAGCACCCCGATCAGGGGACCGGAAAACCCGTACACGATCGCCCACAGGGCTGCTCCGGCCGATATCTGCGTCATGCTCCAGCCGAACTCGTCGATCAGGGGTTGGACGAAGACCGGGAAACAGTAGAAGCCCGTCCCTCCCGTGTTCAAGACGATGAGGTACAACGCGCCCACCATCCACCATCCGTAGAAGCCCCGGGTCTCAGCTCTCCAATTGGACATACGCTCCATCTCCCTTAGCCGTAGCGATAAAAAAGGAGCGAAAAAAAGAGGACGCACCTCTTTTTTTCCGTCAGATCGACTGGTTTCGCAGAATAGAACAAAACGAGGGGCTATTCAATCAAAAAGTTGAGGAATGAATATGTTCTTTTCTGACGCCGAAGTTATTGTCTCGCGTGGGGTAATCGAGGACAGCCACTGAACTCTTAAACTGTAGTTCAGTTCCAGTGGGGCTCCACCGGCTCGAGACTGACGGAGACGTCTTGCTGAGGGGTGGGGATCACGTGTACCTCTCTATCGAGACGCTCCTTCTTGAGGAAGGGGATCATCTCCGGCCCGTACGCGTCGAATAGCTGCCTAGCAGAAAAACCGATCAGCAAACACACGCAGGCGACGATCACCATTCTGACAAGGTGAAACACCTTGACAGCCCCTTGCATCGCTCTCTTCTTCAGATCCGGCATCGTTTCACCTTCTCTCTGCCTGGCCGTGTGCGGGAAACCCAAACAAGTCCTCCCGGGATCGTTCAACCATTATTACCAATATTATATTTGGTAACCCGCACTTTTTCAAGAGCCCGGCGCGGCGTTATGCCTGTCGGGCAAACATCTCAGCCGATAATAGAACGGTCGGCCCTATTTCATAAAATATTTCTTGACATGCTCCGCCAGCAAGCCTTATCATCATAATACCGTTGTGTGTTTCATATCGTACTCAGTGATGACTGTAACACGATCCACATCGCCTCACCACTCGCGGTTGAACGTTCTCACCAGGCTACCTGCATCACCACAACGGATTCACCGCTGCTTACGCATCCCGCACAAGGTAAAGCCACACCAGTCGTGAGGCTGGGCCGGAAAGCCACGGGTCTCCCCGAGAACTCGCCCGCGAGTCGAGACAGCCGGGCTGCCAGTACCCATACAGCCTGGTTCTCGTTCATTGTCATTCATTCTCACCCGTCCGCAAAAGAGTCAAGAAGACTGGAAAGGAGGTCTACATGATCATCATGACGACCACGCTCTTCCCACCGGAAGGCGCGAAAGAAACCGGAAAACGTTTCATGGAGGCAGCTTCCCTCCCCGACTACATCACGAGGAGAGGGCCCTACATCCTGCCTGCCAAAACGGAGGGCATCTACGGGATTTCCATCTACGAGGTCGACAGACCGTCCAAGCTCGCGGAAGCCTATGAATGGATCGCCAACGACGTTGTGAAGTACTTTGGCGTCCCCGGCTTCACTTACAACATTGCGGTCTGTCTCGACGTCGAGGAAGCCCTGAAGACCCTCGGCATGGGGTAGGCCCTAAGCCTTGGCAGTTCATGCTGGAGAACAAGGGAGGAGAAGAACATGATCCGATGGATGGCGAGTTACCGCGTCAGAGGCGGGAACATGGTGCGTGCGATGCAGTATGCAAAGGAGATTGCCGAGTTTGTCACCAAGTATGACGGCATCTCCTCTGTGGACGTGTATCTCGACGCATTCGGCGAAACGGGTACCATCCGATGGTTCGTCGACTACGAAAGTCTGGCGGCCCTGGAGCAAGTCCAAGGGCAAATCATGGCCGACAAGACCTACTGGGAAACCCTCGACCAGAACAGGGACCTCTTCACGGAAGGCTCCGGCCAGACCGTTGTTATGGGAAAACTCTGAGTCCCTCGAAATGATCTCATGGGAAAAGAAGGGAGGCGCACAATGCTTTTTCTAGTCACATACAGCTACGAACCCGAGAAGCGGGATGAAGTGCTCAAGAGGCGAGCAGAAAAGGGAGCAGGCTTCGCCTCGGACACGAAGGTGATCGGAGAGTGGTCGAATGTGGGGGGTGGCGGAGGACTCCTAATCGCTGAGACAGAAAATCCCCTGGCCATTGCGCAAACAGCCCGTGGATGGAGTGACTTGGTGAAATTTACTGTTGTCCCTGGGGTGGATACGGAGCAAATGATGACCCTCCCCAAATAGAGCTGCTTGATCCCAAAGGGCCGAAGGGGCGGCATCCGTACCGGGTGCCGCCCCTTCTATTTAGTGGCTGTCCCCGATTTCTCCCACAACAATTCATAATGAAATCAATGCCTTACAAAATATCACAATTATATTTTATTAAATATTATGTTAAACGAGGCAGGGAAGATGAGCCGCACGCTGCCCGCGTTGATCCTGGCCCTTGCGTTGTGTGGCTGCGCCAGCACCCACTGCAACAAGGGACAGACCTGCCTGGACCAAAGACAATACTCTCAAGCGATTCAACACTTCACCAAGGCCATCGCCATCAACCCTGACGATCCCTCGGCCTACGTGAACCGCGGACGTGCGTTTCGTGGCAGGGGCGAACATGATCGCGCGATTCAGGACTACGGCAAGGCGATCGAACTCGACCCAAAGGATGACACGCCCTACCTCTTGCGGGCCGGTGCGTACTCGGACCGAGGGGACTACGACCTGGGCGTCCTGGAATACAACAAGGTCCTGACCCCTTATTGCTATTGCATTCGTTATACCTGCGTATCAAACATTTGGACTTATTCTAGAACACTCTTCTGCATTGCATCAATTTTTTCTTGACAGCACGAACAAGAGGTGCGAACATTAATGTAATAAGTGGATAACTCTCATAACACTTATGGCTATTCGTCCCTTTTACTTGCTTACCTTCTAACAGGGGAGGAACGCCAAATGCCGAAACTCGACCCAAGCATCCGAGACTCGAAGAGGATTGTCACGACCCCCGAACCGTCAACTCGATGCAGTCCGAAGGGTCCTCGACCACGTACCCATAGGTCTCACCACCAGTTCCAAGAGGCGGCCAATCCTTTTGTGCGTGACCACACCATAGGCAAACATGCTGTTTTGCCCACCACGGCGGTCATAAGCCGTATTGCCAATGCGTGCGAACAGTTGCACCCAGACTTCACCTTTTTCCGGGTCGAGAATTTCCGCGCGCTCAAGGGAATCGTGTTCGACGAATCACTGGGGGATGAATACATTCTGGACCTGACAGAGAGGGCCAGGCACCCGCAGGCTGTCACTATCGAGGCGATGTTGTGGCATACGGGGCCGAAAGGGCGACCTCGATACAACTACAGCGGGACATTCACCGTGAGGCTGCAGTTACCCTCGTCGCCCGGCTATCCATTTCGAGGACCGTTCACCCCGCTCGATGGCAACCGTAACTGTTACCAAGACGGGACACTTTTTCATGGCCCGCTTTTGGCAGCCGTTCAGAAGATCATGAAACTGGATCCTTCCGGCTTGGTGATCGAGTGTTGTTCCCCCCAAGTGACAGAAAGAGATCAAGGCCAGTTCCCCGTTTACTCATTCAACCCGTATGCGGCCGATGTGCAGTTCCAAGCGATGGCTATCTGGGCCAGGTATGCATACGATTATGCCGGCCTACCCGCGAGAATTGCGGCTGCAGAGCATTTCAAGCCCGTCCCATTCGAAGAGACGTACTACGTTTCGCTGGATGTGCAATCGAGTGACCGCAAACATGTGACGGCCAATATCACCCAGCACGATGCACAGGGGGTGGTCTACATGCGCTTCCTTGGAACGGAGCTCACTCTCAACCACGGGCTCAACTCTCTGTTCGCCATGGGTGCGAAGAACCAATAGAATTCCAGCCCTGAATGCCTCACTCTGAGCTTTCGCCTCTGACTCCCATCATCGGGGTAGCAGAGTAGCCAGCTCCGTAGGAGTCAGTTATGAAATGGGACCGTCAGAAGGTACCCGAAGGGGCCGGACTCTTCTTAGGGGGAAGCCTGTCCACTCTGCGAAGCACGTTGCTGGCCTTGCTCAAGTCTATCGTGGCCCACGATTTGGGACCGTCGGAAAATCTAGATGAGACCTCATAGGACATCTCAATTCGGCCTGCCTGTGGGGAATGCGGTGGGGAAGGAATCTCAGACGAAAGATGTGCGGTATACATGTAACTGCGAATCCACAGAAAGAGGGCGATACCCACAACGGATACCGCCCCATGGACCAGTCCAAATGCGGTTGGTGCTCCTACTTCCTCCTCCGCCAACTCATCAACCCGAGCACCGCACCCACCGGAAGAAGGAAGTAGGCCAGGTGCTTCGGGAGATCCGAAGATCCATGCACTGGACTCGCCCCAAGTGTCGAGGCTTCAAAAGATCCACTACACG
>JAUWSZ010000056.1 GCA_030609865.1 bacterium
GACTAGAGGAGAAGAATGATGCGAGATGTATACATCGTGAGCGCGGTACGCACACCCGTAGGTCGCAGGAACGGCTGTCTGAGGGACTGGCTGGTCCCCGAGCTTCTGGGAGCCGTATTGGACGAGGTCGTAACGCGAATCGACCTGGATCCGGGCCTGATCGAGGATGTCGTCACCGGTACCGTTTACCAGGTAGGCGAGCAAGGGTTCACGCTGGCACGCACAGGGGTCTTCGCCTCGAAGTTGCCGGATCACGTGTCCGGCGTCTCGGTAAACCGGCAGTGCGGGAGCAGCCTGACGGCCATCCAGATCTGTTACGCGATGATCGCTTCGAATATCATGGAGGTTGCGGTCGCCAGTGGCTGCGAGTTGATGAGCAAGTACCCGATCGGCTCGGACATCGGGGGCACCCTGCCTGACGGCAGGTCCCAGGGCGTCCCGTACGGCCAGTACTACATAGACCGGGTTCAAGGCAAGTTCTACAACCAGGCCCAGGCGGCGCAGGCGATTGCAGAAAACTGGGGCGTCACGAAAGAGATGTGTGACGAGTTCGCCGTGGCCAGCCACACGAACGCACACCAGGCCACCGTGAACGGCTACTTCAAGAATGAGATCATGCCGACAAAGGGGCTCGACAAGGAAGGCAACGAAATCGTCCGCGACACGGACGAAACCATCCGACCGGATACGAACCTGGAGAAACTTGCCGCGTTGAAGCCTGTTCTGGGCTCGGACTGGATTACAGCAGGCATATCGAGCCCGGTCACCGACGGCGCCTCGGCCGTGGTGTTGATGAGCGGGGAGAAGGTAAAGGAGCTGAACCTGACCCCCCTGGTCCGAATCGTCGCCAACGCCGTGGTCGGCTCGGATCCGGTGCTGATGCTGACCGGGCCGCTCGCAGCCACGCCCAAGGTGCTCGAAAAGGCGGGCATGAAGATGGACGACATCGACATCTTCGAGGTCAACGAGGCCTTTGCACCGATTCCCCTTGCCTGGGTCAAGGAGCTGGGCGCCCCGATGGACAGGCTCAACGTGAACGGCGGGGCCTTGGCGCTCGGGCACCCGGTGGGCAACTCGGGATGCCGGCTCGCCGTCACGGCGATCAGCGAGTTAGCCCGGAGGAAGGCGAAGCGCGCGTTGGTCACGCTCTGCACAGGCGGGGCCATGGCACCCGCGACGATCTTCGAGCGGACCTAGTCCGAAGAACATTGTGTGATGCCCGAAACATGCGGGCTTCAAACCCTAATGCGGCAGAGCCGCCTTGTTCAATTCGCCGATATGGAGGTTCTCCGAACATCTACGCAAAAACCTGGATGTTCCGATGAAAGACTCTAGAAACGTGAGCGCCGGATCGCAATCGCGATGATGTACTACGGTTGGTGGATCGTAATCGCGACATCCTGCACCCTGTTTGTCTGTGCCGGAATCGGCATTTTCACGTTCCCGGTCTTCTTGAAATTCATAGAGGCTGACTTGCATTTGGGCCGGGACAGCCTTTCCTATGCGGGCGCCCTGGGGGCCCTCGCAGCCGGGTTCGCCACACCTGCGATCGGCTACGCTCTGGATCGCTATCCTGCGCGGACCGTGATGATCCCCGGCGCAGCTCTGCTTTCCACGAGCTACCTGCTCTTGAGTCGAAGCGATTCCGTCCTTCATTTGTATGCCCTTTTTCTCGCCATAGGGATTGGAATGGCAGCGACCACGATTCTCCCAACCCAAACCCTGATCTCTCGATGGTTCGAGGAAAGAAGAGGGCGGGCGATGGGTGTGACAACCGTGGCAGGGGCCCTCGGAGGCATGGTGTGGATACCTGTATCGAGCCGTCTCATCGAGGCGCTGGGCTGGCGCAATGCCTATGCGGTGCTGGGGATCGTCATGGCCGCTGTTTCACTGCCCCTCATCTGGCTCATCATCCGGGGCTCTCCACAAGCGATGGGCCTCGCGGTGGAGGGCGAAGGCAACGAATCCTCCGTAGCCGAAACATCGAAGAGCACAGCACCCACTCTCGATGGAGTCGGACCCGGCTACACCACGGCCGAAGCCCTGGCCACAAGGGGTTTCTGGCTCATCTTCTGCGCGAGTTTCTTCGGACCCTTCGCAGCGTCCGGTTTCGGTCTTCACGTGCTGGCGTTCCTTTCCGATTCAGGCTTTTCTTCCAGAGGGGCCAGCACAGTGTGGAGTGCTCTCATCGGGATCAGCATCGGGGGAATGTTTCTTTTCGGGTTTCTTGCCGAGAAACGCGAGAAGCGGTATCTGTGCTCTGCCGCACAGCTTTCCAGGGGCTTCAGCCTGCTGTTGCTCGTGCTGTTTGCCCTTGGGGTGGTATCCCGAGAGGCAGCCATCGCGCAGCTCATCATCATTTCGGGCCTTGCCCTGGGCTGCGTCAACGTTGTAAGCCCGCTTCTGCTCAGTGAGACCTTTGGCGTAAAGGCCTTTGGAAAACTGGCGGGGCTGATCGGTATTCCCGTCACCCTGGGAATGGCGCTCGGCCAGGTCGTGGGGGGCCGGCTCTTCGTGCTGCAGAACAATTATAACCTCGCCTTCAGTGCCTTCGCACTTGCCTTTCTCCTCTCCGGAGTCGCTCGTGCCCTCGTCAAACCGTACTTACTGTTGGAGCCCCACGGGTAAACCCGTGGTCCCCTGCGAAGGCGGAGGGACTTCGACGCGGGCCGGGACAAGCGTATCCTGACCATCGCTACACGGCCCTGCTGAACGAGGAAATCGGTTGCATCGGGGCCGGCTGGTGATCGACCACGATCTCACCGGCCAGGAAGCGCTCCCGGAGTTCCATGATCTCGCGGTCACTGCGCGTTGCGGCCGCCCGTTCCTGCTCACGCATCCGCTTCACTTCTTCATAGCGGTTCATCGCCATCCAGAAGGCGGCGATGATCGCGGGTCGTAGCGTGAAGAGGTTGACGAAGGTGAAAAACCAGTACCAGCAATAGAGCCGACGGTCGTGGATGTTGATGATGTGGAAGAAGATCCGGTTACGTTTACGGATCGCCTTGGCCTTGAGGCGACTGGCGCTGCGGCGGATGGTGGTGCCTTGCTCGTGATAAGCGATGCAGAGGGGCTCGTAGTAGATGTTCCACCCCCGCTTGAGCGCCCGATAGCTGAGGTCGGTCTCCTCCCAGAAATAGGGAGAGTAGATCTCGTTGAAGCCACTGAGTGCACGGAGCTTGGCGGCGTCCACGAAGAAATAGGCGCCCTGGACCCGGTAACTCCAATACGGTCGCTTGACCTTCAGGGCCCTCAATTGGCTGTCGAAATAGACCACGCTGTGTCGCATACTGCCCCGCTGCCAACGCATCATCATACAAGCATCGAGAGGGGCCCCGCTGGCCGTTCGGCCTTGGGGCGTGACGGCGAAGGTATCGGGATGTTCGAAATGCTTCACCGCCGGCTCCAGGAAGTCCGCCTGAACACGGACGTCCGAGTTCAGCAGGCAGAGGATACCGCAGCGCGCGGCCTCGATGCCGCTGTTGCAGGCCGCGGAGAACCCCCCGTTGCTCCTTCGAGGGATCGTTCGCACCTGGACGAATTCCTTCAGCACGGTGAGGCTATCGTCCGTGGAGGCGTCATCGACTACGATCAGTTCGGTGGTGCCGGGGTACCGCTCGCAGGCATCGATCGCCGACGGCAGGTAGCGCTTCAGCAGGTCGCTCCCGTTGTAGTTGGGGATGATGACGCTAATTGCAGGCCAGTGATCCATCGTTGCTCACATAGAAGGGACGCAGGCAGGGCTTCTTTCCGATAGCAATCCTCGTTGAGATGGCGGAAGTATACTGAAGAACGGGATTCTGCGTCAACGAAAGCAAGTCGGAAGTGTTCGAGGACCCTCGCTTGGCCGCGGGGGAAAAAGGTGTCAGGGGGACGTTGTTTAATTCGTTAACTTTCTCCGTCCACATACCAGGGTCTGGTGGACAGAATAGCCTTTCCGCAATTCTGTGCAGCCATGGTTTGTCATTCTCAAGAAGGAACCGCGAGGATCTCCTTTCCGCCCAGTCGAAAGTTAACGAATTAAACAACGTCCCCTATTTCTGCCTGATCCCTGATCCCTGGCACGGCAATTGATTGACAGAGCCGAAAGGCGGGAGATATCTTGGATTCCTTTGCACCTCTTTGGACCTCAGGGAGAGTAAACCATGTCAATGTCAACGCGGACGCCCGCAGGCCGCTTCCTCTTTCTTGCCCTCGCGGTCGCTCTGCTGATCTTCTTCCCCTCGCCCGACCACGCACGGGCCCAGGAAGGCCTGGCCGCAGGGGCGGCTGCCGTCCTGGGACAGGATTCCGAAGAAAAGAGCTCGGAATCAAACGACGAGAAGCACGGCATATCCTTCCCTGCCGGGGACATGGAAGAAGGCCTGTGGGAAGCGGCGGCTGAAGTGGGGGAACAGGCGCGCTCCCTTCTCGGGCGAAAGCCCATGGGCTTTGACCTCGGAACGATCGACCGGCTGCAGGACTGGGCCATCGGGCTGCCTATGGAAGTCCCGGGTCTGGTCGAGCATGTGATGGAACAGAGCCGCCTGCTCGGTTTCGTAGGCTCCTTGATCATGCTGGCCTTTCTCATAGCGGTTTTCTACAGCCTCTTCGGGCAGAAGAAGGTTCTCGAGAGGCTGGAAAAGGCGGTGGAACCGCTGCGCTCGTACATGCCGGAGGCGTTCTACCCGTACTTCCTCTCCCTGATGAGGATCGTGGTCGCCTCGCTCATGCCCCTCGTCCTTTTCGGCGCCTACAGCCTGATTCGCGCCTTCATTTCCTACAGTGCCCCCTGGTTCCGGATCACCGGGACCCTCTTGATGCTCTGGGCGGTCGGCGCCCTGTTGATCAATCTGCTCCGGGAGACCCTGACGCGGGAGCTCTTGCCGATCTCCTCAGGCCACGGCCACACCATCTTTCGGGTGGCCCGGATCGTCCTCCTGTACATCCTGGCGAGCTTCGCCATCTTCCTCGGTGCCGAGGCGTTCCAGATTCCGGCCGATTTCCTGGCCCTCCTGGGGTTCGTCCTCTCCCTGTCCATCGTGCTGGCAAGCCTGCTGCTTCTGATGAAGAAGAAGGCGATTCTGGGGATGCTGCCCGAGCTGCCCTACCGAAGCTACCAGGTCTTCGTGGGAGGATTGACACGTTACTACTTCCCTGCCATCTTCCTCACCTTTCTGACCGGGATCCTGTGGTGCATCGGATACCACGACCTGTGCCTGGCCATCTGGAGGATGACCTGGGCGGTTGCCGGCGCCTTCCTCGGCATCCTGGTCGCCTACCATATCCTCCACGGATGGCTTCGGCGGTGGGCAGGGAAGAAGCCGTTGACAGATGAAGCGGCGCAGGCCCTATATCAAGCCCTGCGATCCCTGCTCCTGTATGCAACCGTGATTACCCTGCTGGTTGTCACGCTCAAGCTTCTCGGGCTGTCCACTCCCATCCAGCGGATCCTGTCCTTCCCTGTCCTCAAGATCGGGGAGGCGCCCCTTTCTCTCTGGACGTTCCTGAAGGCCGCCCTCATCCTGCTTGCCTTCTTCTACCTCTCCCGACTCATCCGGGCCGGGCTGGACTACAAGATCCACCCCTCCGTCGGCGTAGAGGAAGGCCTCGCTTACGCAATCAACACCTTTCTCCACTATACCCTGTTGACCATCGGGTTTCTGGTCGCCTTACGGGCCGTCGGCCTGGACCTTCGTGTCTTGATGGTGTTTGCCGGGGCTGTGGGTATCGGGATCGGACTCGGCATGCAAAACACCGCGGCCAACCTCATCGCAGGGTTCAGCCTCATCTTTGGCCGGCGGATCCGAAAAGGGGACTGGATCCAGGTGGGCGATACCCTCGGGAATGTCCAGGAGATGGGACTGCGCGCGACCAAGGTCCGCACCCGGGACAACATCGAGTACCTGATCCCGAACGCCGATCTCATGGCAAACACGATCGTGAACTACACCCTGTCCGATCCATTGATCCGGGTCCACATCCCCGTCGGGGTCTCGTACAGCTCGAGCCCGCAGGAAGTGGAGGCGATCCTGCTGAAGGCGGCTGCCGAAAGTGAAAAGGCCAACAAGCTCAAGAAGCCCGAAGTCTGGTTCTCGGAATATGGGGACAGCTCACTGAACTTTGAGCTGCTCGTGTGGATCGATGTACGTACCGTAACGGAAAACAGGGTTCGCAGCGATCTCTACTACGCCATCTTCGCGGCCCTGGCAGAGGCGGGCATAGAGATTCCTTTCCCGCAGCGGGACCTTCACATTCGCTCCGGCCTCGTTCCGCCTGATGCCGGATCCAAAGAGTAATCTCCCACAAAAACAGGAGGGCTCGGCGATGCGCGTGCTCACCGAGAAGAAAGGCGTTGTCACGACCATCATCATCAACCGCCCCGAGGTAAGGAACGCGGTCGACAGGGCCACCGCCCGGGAGTTGGCGGACGCCTTCCGACGGTTCGAGCAGGACGACAATGCGCTGGCCGCGGTTCTTGCCGGCACGGGCGGCTATTTCTGTGCGGGCGCAGACTTGAAGGCGCTCTCCTCCGGCGAAGGCAAGGCGAACCGAATCGAGCCGGAAGGGGACGGGCCCATGGGCCCGTCGAGGATGATGCTCGCCAAGCCGGTGATTGCGGCGGTGGCGGGCCACGCCGTGGCCGGCGGACTCGAGTTGGCCATCTGGTGCGACCTGCGCGTGGTCGAGGAGAATGCGGTCTTCGGCGTTTTCTGCAGGCGATGGGGGGTCCCGCTCATCGACGGGGGAACGGTTCGTCTGCCACGCCTGATCGGGGCCTCCCACGCCATGGACATGATCCTGACCGGCCGGCCCGTAGGGGCCGAGGAGGCCCTGCGGATGGGCCTGGCAAACCGGGTCGTCAAGAAGGGCACAGCCCGGCCGGCGGCAGAGGCGCTCGCCGAAGAGATCTCCCGTTTCCCGCAGAAATGCATGCGGAGCGACCGGCTGTCCGCCTACCAGCAGTTCGATCTCCCCTTCGACCAGGCCATGCAGAACGAATTCGAGCTGGGACTGAGAACGATTCAGTCGGGCGAAACCCTGGAGGGAGCGACTCGCTTTGCCCACGGGGCAGGCCGCCGTGGAAGCTTCGAAGAAGGGTCCGGGGAATGAACCAGGCCGACATCAAGAAGATCGCACAGAAATTGCTGGCATCGGAGGCGAGCAGTCACGGATGGGACCACGCGGAGCGCGTCTGGAACCTTTGCAGGCATATCGGTCGTGCGGAGGGGGCCGATCTCGAGATCCTCCGGCCGGCTGCATACCTGCACGACATCGGCCGCCCCGAGGAGAAGGCCTCGGGCGGGGAGATCTGCCATGCCGTGGCGGGTGCCGCGCGGGCCCGCCCCATTCTCGAGGACCATGGCTGCGATAAGGAAACCGTCGAAAAGGTCGTCCACTGTATCGCATCCCATCGCTTTCGTCGGAATGGGGAACAGCCCGGGACGCTCGAGGCCCGCGTCCTGTTCGACGCGGACAAGCTCGATGCGATCGGCGCCGTAGGCATAGGCCGGGCCTTTCTGTTCGCAGGGGAGGTTGGGGCCAGGCTGCACAACCCGGAGGCGGACATCCTCACCACCCAGCCCTACTCGTCCGAGGACACCGCCTTTCGGGAGTTCATCGTGAAGCTGCAAAAGGTCAAGGATCGAATGCTGACGCCAACGGGCAAGCAGATAGCCGAAGACCGGCATCGCTTCATGATGGCCTACTTCGACCGCCTGACCCAGGAGGTCCACGGCGAGAAGTAGAGAAGCAGGGGTCAGGGCCCGGGCCCCAACCCCTGCGCCCAGAAGAAGGGATGCCGGGGGATTGCCGCGTCGCAATAGTTGTCTCCGTGATTTTGGCAATTTGAGTTGAGTTGTGCAATGTAGGCATGGTATTTGCCCCACTATCGCTCGTCCTCGATCTTGGCTGTTAGCAGTTAGCTTTTAGCTATTAGCTCCCAAGCACTCCCCCCCAACAGGATGCACGCAAAATAGGGGCGGGGTGGGCTAATAGCTAAAGGCTAATAGCTGATAGCAAAAATCGGGCACGGGCACGAATTCTCGCTGGGGGAGATCGGGGATAGCCTTGACGGCCTTTCCCGCCGCCGGTATCCTATGCTACCTCCCGTCTTTGCTGACAGGAATCACGATCCCCACCTGTTTACGCTTGCATTACTCTAAGGGCCCGCGAAAGAATAATTTCACAGTAGGGGAGGCTAATTGTCTCATTGCGGGAGGGGTTTCGCGCTCAGATTTGGGCCAGATTTGGTCGTGACAATTGAGCAAGACCGCAGGAATAGTAAGACTATTTCGAGGATCTTGCGATTGAGGAGCGGCCGAAGGTGGCCCGAATATGAGATACGAAAATGTGAAATTATTCTTTCGCGGGCCCTTTGGTGGCCCTTCGGCCGCCAAAAGACCTTCGCCTAATGCTCGTATGCAGAGATACGTTTTGCAACGACGTGGGCCATCCATGTTGAGGCTATTTGTACCTGCTGTAATCCACCCCCCGCGAGCCGTGGCTCTTCGTTCGGACCATTCTGCGTCATCTTCCGGTGGCAAATCCTGGTCTTCGGCCTGTTTCCTTGAGTGTTTCACGAAGATTGGGTGCAGATTCACGGAGACATTTCTCAACCCAACGCAAAAAGGTATTACTCCTTCAACGCGGTGAGGATGAGTTCGTAGATGGGATCGGAAAGGCTAACGATGTTCTTGGGCTTTTCAAAAACAATCCAGGACAGGATACTGTGATCGATGAGACCGAAGATCATCTTCACCGCAAGGTAGGGGTCGACGGTTCTTCTGTAATGGCCCTGTTGTTTGCCCGTCAGGATTGTGTCATAGAAGATTCGCGCAAAATCCCGAAACAGGTTGTAAGCCTCTGTGCGGTAAAAGCCTCTATTGTAACGAAGATCAAACAAGAAAATGGAACTGTACTCCTTGTGGGACTCACAGTATTGAAGATAATCTCTTATCAGGAAAGAGAGTTTGAGATCCGTGTCTTTGATGCCGTTCAAGTGTTCCTGCTGAATCGCGATCAATTCC
>JAUWSZ010000302.1 GCA_030609865.1 bacterium
CCTCCCCCGGCATCTCGCGGCGCAGGGGATTCGTGTTCCTGAGACCTACCCGGTCGGCACCCCGGACCAGGCAACGGAGATCTTTGCCCGTTTCGGCCATCCGGATCGCCTTTGGTGCCGGATGCGCCGAGGCGGCGGCTCGAAGGGCTCCCTGCCCGTGAAAAGCCCGGACCAGGTTACCTTCTGGGTGAGCTACTGGACAGAGATGCGCGGCGTGCCGGAGGGAATGTTCGTGCTCTGCGAATACCTGCCGGGCCGCGACTACGCCGTGCAGAGCCTCTGGCAGGAGGGGGAGCTCATTCAGGCCAAGACCTGCGAACGCCTCGACTACCTGTTTGGCGGCCTCATGCCCAGCGGCTCCAGCTCGACACCCCGTGTTGCGCGCACGATCGACAACGCGTTGATCAACGAGTTGTGCGAGGCCACCGTGCGTGCCGTCGACCCTCGAGCGACGGGCCTTTTCTGTATCGATCTCAAGGAGGATCGGGAAGGCGTTCCGTGTGTCACCGAGATCAACATCGGACGCTTCTTCATGATCACACCCCTGTTCAATACGGTTGGGCGCCACAACATGGCCGAACTGTACCTGCGCCTCGCCTTTGGCGAACGCCCGGAAATCGCTCCCCAGGAGCGCTTCGGGGATATCGGCTCCGAAGAGACCTATCTCGTGCGGGAGGTCGACAACGAGCCGGAGATCCTCACGGCAGAGGAGATTCGGTCCCGGTACGAAGATTTGACCCTCTCCAGCTAGTACCGCGTTTCAAGAGTTGTGCAATGCAGGCATGGTATTTGCCCCTCTATGGTTCGTCCTCGTCCTCGTCCTCGAAACGAAGAATGGAGATTGAAGTGCCTCATGAGCTCGATCACAAGAAGATCGTTATCTATCAACTCCCGTTGCAATTCATTGGCTGGGCTGCCGATCTGACCGTAGAACGAAGCGACTCGACGGAAGGCAAGAAGGGACGAATGGGCTCTCTCGATCCACTCATGTGTGTGAGGAAAGGACGCTGCATGTGACAGGACGAGGACGAGGACGAGTTAGGCCCAAACGGGGATGGCAGATGAATTGCCAGAAATTCGGGCAGGACTGAAGATCCTCTCGACACCCCTGTCGTTTGGGGCTATGATGACGCTTGGTGTGTGTGTGGCAAACGCGGGCGATGGCTGACACCATGACGAGAGCGGAAAAGAGGGGGTGGCACTGGTTCTGGCCCTGGTCACTCGGGTTGCTGGTGCTGTTGACCTTGGCGATCCGCTATGCAGAGCCTGTGAGGGACGGGGATCTCTGGTGGCAGATGGAGTACGGGCGCTACCTGATCGAGAATCGAACCCTCATCCCGGACCACACCGCCTTTACCTGGACGCCTGCCGAAACCCCTACGATCTACTGCGCATGGCTTTCCGAGATATTCTTGTACCTTCTCCACGCAGGGGGAGACCTTCCCGTGCTGTTTGCCTTCCGGTACGCGTGCCTGTTGCTCTTCGTGCTGGCGGTGTGGGTCCTGGCCCGCCGCGTGGGCGTGGTGCGCCATCCCCTGACGTGGTTGATTTGCCTTCTGGGCGTGCTCATGTCGCAGAATGCGGCCTACATCAAACCGGAGATCTTCTCCTATGTGTTCATGACGTTGACCGTGCTCGCCTGGTTGCGGATCAAGTCTGACGGCGAGAAGGCCTGGCGCACCTGCTATCTTCTTCCTGTCCTGATGCTTCTGTGGGTCAACAGCCATGGAGGGTTCATATTCGGTGCTGCCTTTCTCTTCGTCATGGGCATCGGTGAGGGGCTGAATGTCCTTTTGTCGCCGGAGGAAGCCATTCCGCCCGGTGTGCGGCGACATTTCTTTTTCGCCCTTTTCCTGAGCGGCCTGGCCATATTCGTGACTCCCTATGGTTGGCGATATCCGGGACATCTCCTACACTCGTTGCTCGGCACGAGTGTGGGGTACTTCAGGGTCATAGAGGCCTACTTGTCCACCCTCGACCCACGGGTGTCACACTTTCATTACACGAGTTATTTGGCCCTGGCCGCCTCGATCCTGCTGGTTCTGATGGCGCACGGGTTGAAACGTCTGCGTCCGGACTGGGCCATCCTCTTGACCAATGTGGCCTTCGCCCTTCTGTTTACCCGCTTCCTGAGGGCGACCTACTATTGGGCCCCGGTCTTTTCGCTGAGTGCGGTCCATCTCCTGGGCCGCAGGCCGAACTGGTTCTGGCCGAAGAGGCGGGCCCTCGCCCTGGGTATGGGGAGTGCGATTGCACTCGTGTGTGTCTTCCTCGGGGCCAGGGCCGGCCTTGACGCCGCGTGCAAGCCCTACGGGCCAAGGTGGTTCGGCTTTGGTATTTCCTACCAGAACCCTGTCGAAGAGGCGGGTTTCATCAGGAACCACCTTTCCGCATACCGGCTGGGAAACGACTACACCAGTGGGGGATACCTGCTGTGGGCACTGTGGCCCGACATGAAGGTGATGATCGATCCCCGTCAGTTCCCATTCAAGAAGTGGATCGACCGGTATGGGGCCTTTCATTCGGGCCGCAGGGTCCGGGGCTTTTTACGGGACTTTCCCTTTGAGGTGTGCTGCGTTCGCTACGAGTGCCGCGGGCTGGTTACATGGTTTCTTCGTGCTCCGGATTGGAAGATCGCTTTCTACGGTCCCTCAGCCGTCGTCTTTGCCCGAAGGGATGTTCCTCTCACGGAAGGGGTTCCGCGGGTAGGGCAGGGAATCGAAGGAATCAAGAATAACACCCAGGCCCTGTTCGTCTTCGACTTTGCAGCGAGGATCCAGGACTGGGACAGTGCCCGCAGGGTATTGGCCGACATGAGGGAACGTTTCAAATGCCCGAATCAGCAGGCCAAGATTCAGGCCGCATCCGATTGGCTGGACAAAAGGCTCGGCTCTCTTGGAAGGGGTGGCGAGGAACGCAGATGGGCAAGCTGATGGAAAAGCGTGTAGCGATCGTTCAGTCCTGCTATATCCCGTGGAAGGGGTATTTCGACCTTATCAACGGGGTGGACGAGTTTATCCTCTATGACGATGTTCAGTACACTCGGGCCAGCTGGCGGAATCGCAACCGGATCAAGACGCCCAATGGGACCGCCTGGTTGACCATTCCCGTGAAAGTGAAAGGCCGGTACCATCAAGAGATCCGAGACGTTGTGGTGAGCGACAGAAAATGGCCGGACAGACACTGGAAGACGATTTACCGAAACTATGCGAGAGCCCCTTACTTCGAAGCCACGCGTTCCGTATTGGATAACCTGTACACGGAATGTGGAGACGAAACACACCTGAGCCGCATCAACTTTCGGTTCCTCCGAGCCATCGCCGAGTTGCTCGGCATAGAGACACGTATAACCTGGTCCATGGACTACGGTCCGGTGGTCGAGGGGCGAACCGAGCGCCTGGTCCATCTGTGTTCGCAGGCTGGAGCCTCGGAGTATCTTTCCGGCCCCGCGGCAAAGGCCTACCTGGACGAGAGCCTGTTTCGGGAGCAGGGGATTCGCGTGTGCTGGATGGACTACGGAGGGTATCCGGACTATGATCAGCTGTTTTCTCCCCCTTTCATCCATGAGGTGAGCATCATCGATCTGATCCTGAACGAGGGCCCCGAGGGGGCAAAGGCCTGCATGTTGAGCTTCCCATCCGCCTCGAGCACCCGACAAGGAGATGCTCTGCCATGAAGAAAGATCTGATCGTCAATTTCACACCCACCGGCATGATCCCGACCAAGGACACGACGCCCCGGGTGCCGGTTACACCCGAAGAAGTCGTTGAGCAAGTGCACGAGGTCTCCGAGATCGGCGTGAACATGGTGCACCTTCATGCCCGGGAACCGGTAACAGGCCTCCCGACCTACCAGAAAGATGTGTACGCCGAGATCATCAGCGGCGTTCGTGCGAAGAACAAGGACCTGGTGATCAGCGTTTCGACGAGCGGCAGGAATTTTTTCGAATTCGAGAAGCGCTCCGAGGTCCTGGACCTGGAGGGCGAGTTGAAGCCGGATTTTGGGAGCCTGACGCTCAGCTCGCTCAATTTCAACAAACAGGCGAGCGTGAACAGCCCCGAAATGATTCAGGCCCTGGCCAGGAAGATGATGGAAAAGGGTATCCGACCGGAGTTGGAAGTGTTCGATCTCGGGATGATCAACTATGCAAAGTACTTGATCAAGAAAGGATGGATCAAACCGCCCTACTATTTCAACTTGATCCTGGGGAACATCGCCTGTGCGCAGGGAAACATGCTGTCTCTCGGCCTTATGATAAACGAGCTTCCGGAAGGCGCGATTTGGTCCGTTGGGGGTGTGGGGGATTCTCAGCTGCGAATGAACGCCATGGCCATTGTTGCAGGCGGCGGTGTAAGGGTGGGGCTGGAAGACAACATATGGTACGATGAAAACCGAACGCGGCTGGCTTCCAACCGAGATCTTGTTGAACGGGTGCTCGACATCGCAAAAGCCATGGGGAGGCAACCCTGCGCTCAAAGAACGACAAGAGAACGCTTGGGGTTTGAATCGTGAGGGAAGACCTGTATTCAATCGTTGTTCCGGTTTACAAGAGCGAGCGGTCGTTGCGTAAACTCTATGAACGCATCGACAAGGCCTTTGAAGGCATTCAGGGCGATTTCGAGCTGATCCTCGTCGAGGATGGAGGCGGGGACAACAGCTGGGAAGTCATGAAATTGCTTCGTGAGAAGGACAAAAGGGTAAAGATCGTCAGGCTCACGAGAAACTTCGGGCAGCACAATGCCCTCATGTGCGGATTTTCTTTCACTTCGGGAGATTATGTCATCACGATCGATGATGACCTGCAAAACCCGCCCGAGGAGATTCCGAGATTGATCGAGGAAATCTACCGCACGGGGCTCGATATGGTCTGCGGAACACCGGAAG
>JAUWSZ010000024.1 GCA_030609865.1 bacterium
ACTCTACAAGGTCAAAGGGTCAAGGGGTGGTTGACGTCTTGAAGAGGTCATTTCTACAGGTGGATGGCGCAAGAGGAAGGCCCACCGATTACCTCGTCAATACTTGATCCATTCCTTTCGCCTTTGACCTTTGACCTTTCACCTGGCATGAAGAGCGCAACGCCGCAGGCAGGCCTTTTTCAACGGCCTGCTAAGTGAAATGATTCCAGCCGAAGGGCTTGATCTCGCGCGTGGACCCGTCCGGGGCAAGGAGCCTGACGCCGGGCTCTTCAACGATTCTCCCTATCCGGAAGAGCTCGCACCCGCCGGCCTCGAGGGCCTTCGCGAGCTTGCCTGCCGACCTCTCCGGGACCGTCCCGAGCAGGACGTAATCCTCCCCCACGTTGATCGTGAGCCTCGTCGTGTCCAGCTCGAAGCGCTCGCAATAGGCACGGAAGAGCTCGGTCGTGGGAATCTTGCCCTCCTCGATGATCGCCCCCACCCTTGATTCGGTACAGATGTGGCCCAGATCTCCGGCCAGGCCGTCGGAAACATCGATCATCGAATGGGCGGCTCCCAACCCCGCGATGATCCGGCCTGCCCGGACGTGGGGATGAGGGTCGAAATGGGCGTCCAACAGCGCATCCTGCCCTTCAAAGGACCGGTTCGCAAGGAGGCTGTCGAGCCCTGCCGCCGAAGCACCGACCGGCCCGGTCAGGAAGACCACATCCTCCTGTTCGGCCCCTGACCGGTAAAGGACTTCCTCCTCCCGGGCCTCCCCCACGAGCGCAACGTTGATCACCAGGTGCAACGGGGAGGCTGTTGTATCGCCCCCCACCAGGTTCACGTCAAACTCCCGGGCCATGGATTTCATGCCTTCGTAGATCGAGTCCAGGGTTTCGACCGGGACCGTGTCCGGGATGGCAATCGAGACAAGGGCCTCCTTCGGGGTTCCACCCATGGCCGCGATGTCGGACAGGTTGACCGCGATCGACTTGCGTCCGAGCTTGTAGGGGGGAATGCTTTCGAGCTGAAAATGCACACCCTCCACGAGCATATCGGTCGTGAGCAGCATGACGAGATCACGGATGGATCTGCATACCGAACAGTCGTCCCCGATTCCCTTGATGACGTTCTCGGGCCTGGCCAGCGTTTCCGGTCGGATGCGGTCGATGAACCCGAACTCCCCGATATCCTTCAGTTTCATGTCGACTCCTCCCTACTTCAGGGCCTCGGAAATCTCCCTTGCCGAGATCGCGCCCTCGCGCAGGATTGCAGGCGCCTCGCCCGTTACGTCCACCACCGTTGAGCCGAGCCCGTCGGGGACCGGGCCCGCGTCCAGGATGCAGTCGATTCCCTGAGGGAAATAGGACAGGATCTTTTCGGCATCCCTGGCATCCGGCTCTCCCGTGGGGTTGGCACTTGTTGTCGTGATCGGTGCAGGATAGCTCGAAAACAGGTGCCTCATCAAAGGATGGGCAGAAATCCTTACCCCGATCTTCCCTGAGCCGGCGGTGAGTTGTTCGGGGAGATGAGGACGGGCGTGAAGGACGAGGGTCAGGGGGCCGGGCAAGAAGGCCTCGACCAGGCGCATGGCCGGTCCGGGCAGGTCGTGTGCGACCTCTTGAAGCATTCGAACATCCTTGACGAGGATCGAGACCGGCATCACGGTGGGACGTCCCTTCAACACATAGAGCCGCTCGAGGGCCTCTTCCCGGAACGGATCCACACCGAGACCATAGAGGGTCTCGGTCGGGTAGACAACGACTCTCCCCTGCCGGAGAGCCGACGCAACGCGGGTCAACACCTCCGGAGCCGGGTCGAGAGGGTCGATGGGCAGGAGCAGGGACAAAGGTTGGGTACTCCGGGCCGTGGTTATTGGCTAGTCAGGTATTAGCAGTTAGGTATTAGGTATTAGTCCACCCCACCCCGCCCATGTTTCACGGGCATCCTGGGGGGGCGGCGGGGAGCTAATACCTAATACCTTATACCTAATACCCAAATGCTAATTGAGCTAAACGCGCTGATGTCCGGGCTACTTGCGCAAGTCTTTCTGAAGCGCCTGGTCCTTGCGCTCGATCTCTTGGGCCAGTTTCTTCTTGAAGAGAAGGACCTTCCTGCGGATTTGAGGGTGTTTCAGGGCGAGAATCTGTGCGGCCAGGACCCCTGCATTCCGCGCGCCGCCCTTGCCGATGGACATGGTGGCAACCGGCACGCCCGGGGGCATCTGCACCGTCGAGAGCAGGGCGTCCAGTCCCTGGAGGGCGGAGGAATCGATGGGCACTCCAATCACGGGCAGTGGGGTTGCGGAGGCGACCACACCGGCCAGGTGGGCGGCCCAGCCCGCGCCCGCAATCATGACCTCGATGCCCCGCTTGTCCGCACCCCTGACATACGCCAGGGTCTTGTCCAGGCTTCTGTGGGCTGAGGAAATCCTGAGCTCCCACGGGATGCCGAGTTGATCAAGCATGCGGCCCGTTTCTTCCATGACGGCCCTGTCCGAGTCGCTTCCCATCAGGATGCCTACGAGGGGCTTGTCCTTTGCCATCGCTTTTCCTTCTTCTTCGACATGCTGCTGAGGGTTGAGGCCGGGCGTGGGCTCAATCGCTTGCCTTGTGACGATGCTCGAGGGCCTTCCTGCCGATGTCCTTGCGATAGTGGACACCCTCCCACTGAATCTGTTCGACAGCGCTGTAGGCAAGGTCGATCGCCTCGGCAATCGTATCGCCCGCGCTCGTAACGCCGAGGACGCGACCTCCGTCCGTCACGATCTTTCCCCCGGGATTCTTCGTTCCCGCATGGAAGACCTCCGTGTCCTGCATCTCCCCGGCCTTTTCGAGGCCGGAGATCTCCATTCCCTTCTTGTAGCTCTTCGGATATCCCTTGGCGGCCATTACGACGCAGACCGTGGCGCGCGGATCCCATTCCAGGTCGATTCCCGAGAGGTCTCCGTCCGCGATTGCCTCGAGGACCGGAACGATGTCGCTCTTCAGACGCATCAGCAGAGGCTGTGCCTCCGGGTCGCCGAATCGGCAGTTGAACTCCAGGACCTTGGCCTTGTCGTCATCGATCATCAGGCCCGCATAGAGCACGCCTCGATAGGGATGTCCCTGCTCTGCCATCGCTCGAACCGTGGGCTTCATGACCTCTTCGAGGACCTGCTCTTCCATCGCCTCGGTCACGACAGGGGCCGGCGAATAGGCGCCCATCCCCCCCGTGTTCGGTCCCTTGTCCCCGTCGTAGACCGGCTTGTGGTCCTGGGAGGAGGGCATGGGCAGGATGCGCTTGCCGTCCGTGAACACCAGGAAGGAAGCCTCCTCCCCCTGGAGGCATTCCTCCACGACGACCTTGCGGCCCGCATCGCCGAAGGCCTCGTTGATCATAATCAGGTTCACGGCGTCCAGGGCCTCTTCAACGGTCTGACAGACGATGACACCCTTGCCCCCACACAGTCCGTCCGCCTTCACCACGATCGGCGCGCCCACTTCCTGGATGTAGCGGGTCGCATCTTCCGCATCCGTAAAGGTAGAGAAGAAGGCAGAGGGGATGCCCTGTTGTTTCATAAGCTCCTTGGTAAACGCCTTGCTTGCCTCCAGCATGGCCGCATCCTTGCTCGGCCCGAAAATCCGCAGGCCCTCCCCCTGGAACGTGTCAACGATCCCAAGGGTCAAGGGGAGCTCAGGGCCTACGACGGTCAAGTCGATCTGCTCTTTCTTGGCAAACAGGGCGAGTTCGTCGATGTCGTCCGAAGGGATCTCGACGCATTGGGCAACCTGTTCGATGCCGGCGTTACCCGGCGCGCAGAAGATTTGCTCAACCTTGGGGCTCTGCTTGATCTTCCAGGCAAGGGTGTGCTCTCGGCCCCCGCCTCCTATCAAAAAAACCTTCATTGTCTCTCCTCATGGCTGCAATCTGCGGGCTAGAACAGGGCTGCCCCACCCACGGCGATGAACGCGGAGATCGGGGCCTGTTCTCGCAAGTCTTCGATCAGGTTCCTCATTTCTCTCAACGTGCTCTTGGCCTCTACGTACAGGGCATCGTCCTGGACGAGTTTGCCCAGGGTGCCTTCCCCCTCCCGGATCTGGCCGGCTATTTGTTCCATAGCCTTCAAGGACGCCTCGAGCTGCAGGGAGGCCACCCGAAGGTTGCTGAGGGTCTCGGAGATGTCCTCGTAGTGATCGTCGAACAACCGGCGCGCATCCGCCGTGATCTTTCGCACGTTCTCGGCCGTCTCCGGCACGGTGACGAGGGTTCGGTGGACCGCCTCACGGTTTTCGGACACCATCCCCTGCATTTCTCGGGTCAACAGGGCAACCTGCTTGGTGATCTGCCGGAAATCCTCCTGGTTCTGTCGGACCGTCTTGACCAGCTCCCTGCTCAGGTCCCTCGAGTTCACCAGGATCTCTCGAAGAGCCAGCTCGCCCTCTTCCCCGCCGAGCACGTTCCGCAGGGTCGTCGTGACGGCCTTCATGTCGTCGGCCACCTCACTCAGCTTGGCGAAAAGGGCATCGAGCTCCCCCGGCGATACGGCCGAATGGATTGCTCCGCCCGGGTCCACGCGTGGCAGTTTCGAGTGCCCCGGGGCTATGCTGATGTAACGATCTCCCAGAAGCCCGTAGGTCTCTACCTGGGCCGTTGCGTCCTCGTACAGGGGAACGCGATGATCGATCGAGAGGGTGACCCGCCCCAGGTTCTCTTCCAGGTTGATCGACTCCACCTTGCCCACCTCGACCCCTGCAACCCGCACCGTGTCCCCCACGTCCAGGCCTGCCACGTCCGGGAAGTCCACGAGGACCTTGTAGCCGGGCTGGCGCTCGAGGCGCAGATCGCCTGTCCGAAAGACCATGTAAAGGGCGATCAGGAGCGATATCAGGGTGAACAAGCCGACCCAGAATTCGGTGGTGTACCTACGCAACCCATTTCCCCCTTTTGACTTCTAACGATTCCCTCTCCCGGGTCAGACGGCTTGGATCGGGCCCTCCGAGCTTCCGGAAAGGAACTGCTGCACGATCGGATTCCCGCTCGACTGGATCTCCTCCGGGGTCCCTTCCTCCACGATCCTTCCCTCGTACAGCATGGCGACCCGGTGGGCGATTTTCATGGCGCCCTTCACGTCGTGGCTGATGATGAAGAAGGTGATCCCGAGCTTTCGCTGGGTGTTCAGTATGAGATCGTTGATTACGTCGCTCATGATCGGGTCCAGGCCCGTGGTCGGCTCGTCGAACAGGACGATTTCCGGCTCCAGCGCGATCGCCCGGGCCAGGCCGACCCGTTTTCGCATCCCGCCGCTCAACTCGGAGGGATATTTGTCCTCGATCCTGTGGAGCCCCACGTCGGCCAACCGGCTTTGCACCCGGGCCATGATCTCCTTGTCTTTGAGCCGGGTGTGTTCCCGCATCGGGAACGCCACGTTTTCCGCGACGGTCAGGGAATCGAACAGGGCCGCGCCCTGAAAGAGCATGCCGAACTTCTTCCTCGTCTCCTTCAGTTCCCAGCTCCGAAGATGGCAAATGTCCATGCCTTCGACGAAGATGTGACCTTTGTCCGGCCGCAGGAGGCCGATCAGGTGCTTGAGCAGAACGGTTTTTCCCGTGCCACTGCCGCCGATGATGACCAGGATCTCGCCCCGCGTCACGTTGAGGGAAACGCCGTCGAGAACCTTCTGTTCCCCGAACTGCTTGTGGATGTCCAGGACCTGAATCAAGCTGTCTCCCTGCCCGGGCTACCCGGTCGGGTCCAAAGACATGGCCGGGGTCCGTTGGGCATCCCGCTTGTCAAAAGAGCCAGTCTGTCAGGAAGTAATCGCTCACCAGGATGAGCACGGCGGAGAGCACGACCGCTTGCATAGTGGCCTGCCCGACGCCTTCCGCCCCCTCTCCCGCAGTATAGCCCTTATAGCAACTGATAAATGAAAGTATTAAACCGAAAAAGCACGATTTTATCAATCCGATTGTCAGGTCGTCGTAGTCGGTGAGGTTTACGATCGAGCTGATGAAGGGGCCCGGAGGGATGCCGAGATAGTTCACCCCCACGAAGTAGCCTCCCAGGATTCCGAGAAAGTTGAAGTAGACGGTCAGCACGGGAACCATGATCAGGGCAGCCGTGATGCGCGGCACGAAGAGATACTCGATCGGGTCCACCGCCATGGTCTGGAGGGCGTCGATCTGTTCGGTGACACGCATGGTGCCAAGGTTTGCGGCCATGGCAGACCCGGCGCGTGCGGACACCATCAGCCCGCTCAGCACCGGGCCCAGCTCGCGGGTTATACTCAAGGCGACCGTGGCCCCGACGAGGCTTTCCGCGTTGAAGGTCACGAAGGCGGAGAAGGTCTGCAGGGCGAGAACCATCCCTGTGAAGGTGCCGGTCAGCGAGATGATGAGAAAGGAGCCTACGCCGACATACCGCATCTGCCGAAAGGTCTCGCGGATCCGGTAGGGTGGGCGGACGAACCAGTAAAGGGTCGCAAACAGCACGACAAAGAGGCGGCCCAGGTGTTCCACCTGCGCGAAGAGCCAACGCCCAAATCGAGTTACAGGGCCCACAAAGAATTCCTCAGCCTCGAAAGGGGTTGGCTTTCCCGTGAAATTCCAGAGCCGTGTGGTATGCAAGAACCGCGTCCGCGGTCATCTTGGCCGCCACGAGATACGGATCGACCGGGCTTGATGCTGGATCGGCCCCAAATGGAACGGTCGCATACAGTCCGCGACGGACGGCAGTGATTCGTGTAGCAATCAATTTAGCAGCATCTCGGAGTTGCGACAAATAAAATCCATGGCGTTTTGATAGTAAGGCGAGAAGAGGCAAAAATTATTGCTGCTTACTCGCTAACATGTCAAATCGCGAATTTTCCTTTGCATTTCATACCCCACTTGCTATAATACTCACTATTGTATTTGTAGCAAGGCTCTTGGTCTGCCATCAAGCGGCGAGGTGCGCCTACATGATTTCGCGTAAACGGAATTATCCGGCTTTGGCGAAAGAAGTTCGAAAACAACTTGCCTTGAGCCAGGAAGACCTGGCCCGGGAACTTGGCGTCAGTTACACCACCGTCAACCGGTGGGAGAACGGACAATCACATCCTTCAAGAATGGCCAAGATCCTGTTTGACGCATTCTGCGAAAAGATGACTGAACAGGGCAACCTAAAATTGCCAGAAAGCCTCAGATGACGGGTGGCGAATATGGTTCGTAAAGCGAAATCAAATCGAACGAAACACGGGAATACCGGAACCCTGCCTGCGTGCGGGCACGCACAGGCAGGCAACGCCCAATTCTCTCTGCCGCCCGGCGGTCAGCGCAAGCAGAAGGACGGCTCCTTTATCCACGTGGACGGCGGTAACGCCAACTACGCCTGGATTCTCCACTTCCTCCATCATCTCGCGCCCCACGGCACGGCTGGGTTCGTTCTGGCCAACGGCTCGCTTACCAGCAACAGCTCCGGCGAGGGCGACATCCACCAGGCGATCATCGAGGCCGACATGGTTGACTGTATCATCGCGCTTCCTGGCCAGCTTTTCTACACAACGCCCATCCCCGCGTGCCTCTGGTTCCTGACCCGCAACAAGGGAGCGGACAAGCAGCGCGGCTTCCGCGCCCGCCACGGCGAGACGCTCTTCATCGACGCCATCATTCGTCAGAACCTGGAGGCGCTGGGCTATGGGGAATGAACTTGCCGGTTACGCCGATCTGCTCTCGGAGGTTAAACAGCGCATCCGCCATGCTCAGACACGAGCAGTGCTCTCGGCCAACCGTGAGATGCTTGCGCTGTACTGGGACATTGGCCGCATTATTATTGAAAGGCAGGAGGTCGAAGGTTGGGGTGCCGGCGTCCTGCGAAAATTGGCGCAGGACCTGAAAAGTGAAATCCCGTCGATCAAGGGGTTTTCCGAGCGCAACCTGAAGCGAATGACCCAGTTTTATCGCGAGTATCCCGGCTTGGCCGAAATTGGGCCACCACTTGTGGCCCAATTCAACGAGAAGTCAGTTTCAGACAAAAAAGGGCCACCGGCGGTGGCCCCAAAGGCGGTTTCAGGAGACCCATCAGAGAATGTGCGACGACTGGTTACCCGATTGCCATGGGCGCACAACATTCTGCTGATTCAGAAAATCAAGGACCTTCCAACGCGCCTCTGGTACATGCAACAGACCATCGAGCAGGGCTGGAGCCGCAATGTTTTACAAATGATGATCGAGAACAATGCTCATGAACGACAGGGTGAGGCCGTTACCAATTTTGAGGTCCACCTTCCCGCGCCGCAGTCTGATCTGGCGCAACAAGCCCTCAAGGATCCGTACATCTTCGATTTCCTGACGCTCGACAAGCCTTTCCGCGAACGGGAACTGGAAACCGGGCTGGTTCAGCACCTGGAGAAATTCCTGCTGGAGTTGGGGGCCGGGTTTGCCTTTGTCGGCCGGCAACATCATCTCATGGTCGGTGGTGACGATTTCTATCTTGACCTGCTCTTCTATCATCTTAGGTTACGGTGTTTCGTAGTGATTGATCTCAAAGTGGGCCCCTTTAAGCCCGACTATGCCGGAAAGATGAACTTCTATCTCAACATCGTGGACGACAAGCTCAAACACGAGTCCGACAACCCGTCCATCGGCTTGATTCTCTGCCAGGATAAGAAGAAAATTCTCGCCGAATACGCCCTGCGGGGGATGCAGAAACCCATCGGCGTATCGGAATACGAACTGACCCGCGCTCTGCCGGAAGAGCTGAAGTCTTCGCTGCCGACCATTGAAGAGATCGAGACGGAACTGAGCGGGGAACCGGGCGATGGGGAGTGAGCGGGAAATGGGCAAACTATCCGCAGAGATTTACGAGCAGATGGCCGACCTGCCTGCCGCGTCGCGGAACGCGGCGCAGGCAGGCAGGTGCCTGGGTATGGCGAATGACTGGCGCGAATTATCACTCGCGGAAGCTGGGGTGGAACTCATCGACTGCGCACATAAGACCCCGGCAGCAGTTGATTCAGGGCGGTGATCTGTGCCTCCGACCCGGCTTTCCTGGATGCCGTCCTCGCCGAGGAGCGCGGCTGGCGAGAGCTATCGCGAAGATCCTGATCCACGATGTATCTGGGACATCCTCGAGGAGTCCATCGAGGACGTACGTGCCGACAGGAAGGGAAGGTTTGAGGCCGGCATGACACGCGCCACCGAGAAAATCTGCCGAGGGATCATCCTCGGGTTGCACAGGGTTGAAGACACAAACCACGACGGCGTTCTGGGGTGGGCGCCCGAATTCCCGGCCGAGGCCGCAGCCGACAGCATGTCGATCCTCCTCGCGCTATATCCCCAGCACCAAAGGCGAACGGCCGGCAACCGGATCGTCGAGGCCGTCGAGGAGCACGCCGAGGACTGGGTCGAGATGCTGTGCCGGGTCGTCTATCGGGCCGCTTCGGCCAAGCAACGCGGGCGGAGGTAGAGACTCAATGGACGAAGCCAGGCTCATCGACAAACTGCGACTGATCGAGGCGCTCTTTTCCGGGTCGGACATCGAGGGTGAGAAGGTCGCTGCCGAACGTGCCAGGAGCCGCATCCTCGAAAGACTGAAGCTCTGGGAGAAAGAGGACCCGCCCGTCGAGTACCGTTTCTCGATGGCGGACTTGTGGTCACGCAAGGTCTTTGTCGCTCTTCTCCGGCGTTACGGAATACGGCCCTATCGTTACAGCGGTCAGCGCTACACCACGGTCATGGCCAAGGTGTCGAAGCGGTTCGTCGACGAGACACTATGGCCCGAGTTCCAGGAGATCTCCGAGACCCTGCGGATCTACCTGTCCGACGTGACAGATCGCGTTGTTCATCAGGTGATCCACCAGGATAGCTCCGAGGCCGAAGTCATCGAGAAGCCAAAGCAACTCTCGCTCGGTGTCGGTGGAGCGGACGCTGGGCCAGGCTCGACAAGCCCGTCATCGGTGACGAGCCAGGAACAACAAGAGCGACCTTCCGGGCAGGCGACCGGCAGCAGCGGTTCGAAAGGCCGCTCCAAGGGCAAACGTAGAAAGAGGAACAAACGGAAACGCCGGTGACGTCGCGGCGCCCTCATTCGAGACCCCTATGCGTGACCGGGTCTCACTGCAAACCGAGCTTGTCGGCCGGCCGGGAGAGCCCCTCGAAGAGCGGGTTGTCGCCCAGCACCCCTGCGTCCCAGGGGCTCGTCGAGTCGGGGTCCTCCTGGGATGCGGCAGGCTCCTCGCTGGCCTCATGCATCTCCTGGAGCCCGTCGGTTTCGCCCGGTGCGATCGAGAACCAACGATACCACAGAATCTTCCGTTCTCTGAGCCCGTCCTGCCAGCGCCTGTATTCATACAGCTTCCAGAAATCCGAGTAGTTCCTCTCGAAGCCCCCTTCCGGACGCCAGAACCAGAGGGGCGAGAGGGCGCGAAACTGTCTTTCTTCCTCGCCGCGCATGGAGTAGTCGAAGAAGGGCCATCCCTTGATGCGTCCCCGTGCGAATTCGCCATCCTCGGTCACCCGCCAGTCCCAGTACAGGGGAAGAACGTACAGGCGGCGTGTCAGTTGCTCAGGATCCCCGTATACCAGGTGTCGGCCGATCGGGAATAGGAAAAAGGTGTTTGAGTAGTCCGGCTTCGTCCGTTTCCCCCAGAAGGGCCAGAACGAATTCCTCCACTCTCGATCACCCCGGGTGATCCGGACAAAGGGCCAGGGCAGGGTCCACTCACGGAATCGATTCCCGGCCCTCTCGTTTCGCTGGTAGCTAAAGAAAGGGTACAAGAAATACTGGATCTTGCCATAGGGGGTCTGCTGTATCCCGTAGAAGGGCAGGATGAACCATGCGCGCACGGGCCGATCCGTGCCGATCCGGTAGTGAACTCGGGAGAAGAAAGGCCACAGGATGAACATCTTGTCGTACCAGCCCTCTTTCTTCTTCCAGCCGTAAAAGGGGAGGATGCGGAAGGAGGATTTGCCTCCCCCCTTGCCGTACCGGATGAAGGGCCAGAGGATATGCCGGGAGCGGTGCTCCCCCTCCTGTGTGTCCGCATACAGGGGGAACAGGCGGAAGCGGATCCGGTCCTTTGCAAAGAACCCGCGGAGGGTTCCCCACAGGGGGAACAGGGCAAAGTAGTTCTCTCCCGTATCGGATCGGCCGCTCAAGATGAAGGGCAACAGGTGTGTATCGACTTCCTCCGGCCCGTCCGGGTGCTGGTAGCGTTCGTGAAAGAACACGGGCAAGAGCCGGATTCTGAGTCGCTTCGGCCCTTCGGTCCTTCGATACAGGAACAGGGGCCACAAGACCTGCACCTCTTTCATGTTGCCCCTGAGGTCCAGCCCCGTGTCTTCGGTGCGAACGTTCACCAGCGGCCGGAAGGCGAACTGGCTGATCCTCGGGCTCTCGTATTTCTGGAAGAAGGGCCACAGGACCGCTGACTCGGTGGCCTCCGGGCGGGGGAGTTCGCGCCTGTAGTAGAAGGGGCCTAATTCGGTCCGCTCCCTTGTGACCATGCAGCCCTGAAACAGGACGCCCATGTTCAGAAACAGGAGGATCAGGAAGACTCTCGAGACCC